>JAAYVZ010000154.1 GCA_012516935.1 Holophagae bacterium | reverse complement strand
GACCTCGTGCTGGGCCTGGCCTTCGCGTGGCTCCTGGGATCGACGGTGCTGCGCTTCCTGCTCAGGCGCGGGCCAGCACCTCCCACACCGCGCCGGCTTCGCGAGTGTGCAGGGCGAACCCGCGCTGGCGGAGCGCGTCAACGAGCGGGGCGGGATAGAACGGCACCCGCAACCCGAGGATCGTCCCCGGCGCAGCCTCGGCGAGCCGGGCTCCGAGCACGCCCACGGGGCTGCCCGAGCCGGCAAGGATCCGCTCCGCGTCCAGCCACTCGCTGGGGGCCGCGCCGCGTGCCCATTCCGGTTCGGGCTCGAGGGTGTCGGGCGCCTCGTGGCCGGGCGGTGGCTCGACGACCTCCTGACCGAGCGCACGCCGCAGGGTGCGCACGAGGTCGGGCGCCGGGATACCGCCGATGCGGGCCGCCTGGGAGAGCGTGGCGATGCGCGCGACGGTACGGCGCAGAAGGGGGTTTTCGAGACGCTTGAACTCGGGTGAGAGCGTGATCAGTACCGCCTCGAGCTCGGGGTGAGCGTCGAGCAGCGCGCCGACCTTGGTGTCTCCGTTGATCTCCATGCGAGCCTCCTCACCCCTCGGCCAGCAGCCGACGCTGGCCCTCGAGCCGACGGATACCGGCGACGTCCTGGGTGACCTCGAGGCAGCCGAGGTACGCCTTGTCCGCGTCGCGGACAGCGAAGTAGCGGATGTGGACGAAGCGCGGCCCCATCTCGAGCCAGAACTCGGCGACCTCGCGCCGGCCGGTGCGCATTTCGTCGAGGATGCGCTGAACGATGTGCATCGACGACGGCGGGTGGCAGTCCTGGACGCGCCGCCCGATGATCGCCCGGTTGCGGGCGAAGATGCGGTCGCTACCCTCGGTGAAGAAGGTGACGCGATCCTCCGCGTCGACGAAGGTGGCGTCGAGGGGAAGGGTGTTGAGGACGGCTGCGAGCTGAGAGAGGGTGAAGTGGCCCGAGGGTAGCCGTACGGTGTCGGCAGCCGAGAGCTCAGCGACATGAGCCGGGGTGGCCGGTATCGCCGGTGTCCATCCCTCGCCGGGTGTGGCGAGCCCAGGGCCGAAGTCGCTCCACTGCTGCTGTACTTCGCCCCATTCGGTGTCGGCGAGGTGCTCGAGCGCCATCGGGAAGAGCACCCGCTCCTCCTTCTCGACCATGGCGGCGACGGCGGTGAGCATCGGCTCGAGAACCACCTGGCGAATGAGGCGGAGGTCCTCGCCGCGTGCCCCTGCTGCCGCTGCGGCAGCCTCCCGCGCCGCCGCCAGCTTCTCGCGCACGTCGTCATCGACGCCCCACATGACCTTGGGTGGGGCGGTTATTCCGGCCTTCTCGAGGAACGGAAAGAGCAGGAACTCCTTGCGCTTGTAGTGGCCGTCCAGCAGCTCGAGCCGGGCCTGCAGCTCGCGCCAGCGCCTGACCTGCTCCGGTGTGGGGCTCTCGTCGCCGACGACAGGAAGCTCGTTGACGAGCGCCTGGTACGCCTCGACCAGACGCAGGATCTCCGCGTTCTCGGCGCGAAAGGTGTGGACGGGGTGACCCGGCTGAGCCTCGGCCGGCGGGCGCTGCTCCAGTGTGTCCCTGAACACGGCGACGTGCAGGTCGCACATCCGCTTGATCTCGTCCTGCGGCATCCCCTCGGCCATCAGCTCCGACTCGAGAGCCGAGATCTCACTCGCCCCCACGTGGTCCAGCACGGCGCGAAACCGGCCCTTGAGCGCCTCGGGTGGGGCCCCATCGTGCAGCTCGCGAATCAGTTGCTTGAGCGCTACCAGGCGGTGGCGCCGGTTGTCGATGAGCTCGCTCATGTGTTCCTCCCGATGAGATGGTGTCTCACCACAGCCTCAATATCGGGCTCCGAGAGAGGGTTGGCCTTGACGGAAGTCAACGACTACCGAGTGGCACGCCGAGGCACGGGGTGTAGGTGGTGGGGGATGAGGGAACGCGACGTGGAGATGGGAAGCTGGGGGGCTTCCTTCTCCGTACGGGGACCCCTACGCTAGCGGTGTGGACAGCGGCCCGGAGAACCCGGCGGGGATGGTGCACGTCGTGCTGGTCCACCCCGAGATCGCCTGGAACACCGGGAACGTCGGCCGTACCTGCCTGGCGGCCGGGGCGCGGCTGCACGTGGTGCGGCCGCTGGGGTTCTCACTCGACGAGGCGAGCCTACGCCGTGCCGGGCTCGACTACTGGGAGCACGTGAGCCCAGTCGTCTGGCCATCCTGGGAGGTGCTCGAGCCGCGCCTGGGGGAGATGGGAGAGCCGTGTTTTTTCAGTGCGGAAGCCCAACGCGACCTGTGGGACGTGACGTTTCCACCTCGGGTCGCGTTCGTCTTCGGGCGGGAAAGCACCGGTCTTCCCGAGAGCGTACGGATGCGTTTTCGGGAGCGTCTGGTGCGGATCCCGATGGCGCCGGGCCCCGTCCGCTCGCTCAACCTCTCGACCGCCGTCGCGATCGTGCTCTTCGAGGTCCTCCGCCAGCATCGCCACCGATCCGACCTTTTCGGGTGACGGAGATCCTCGCCGCTGACCTGGCGTGAGCTGCCGCCTGCTGTTCGCGTCGGTGCAGGTGGAAACGGTGCGGGGGGGGGTAGCGGCGGCGTGTGAAAAGTGGCACAATCCGCGCACCCACGAGGGCCCCCCGCGGGGCCTGCCCATGCGAACAGGTCCCGAAGAGGGCAAGGAGGGCGGATGGGCGTACAGGACAAGATCAAGCAACTACAGATGCTGCGCGAAAAGTCCCGGCTCGGTGGTGGACCCGAGCGCATCGACGCCCAGCACGCCAAGGGCAAGCTGACGGCACGCGAGCGCATCGAAGCGCTGCTCGACCCTGGCTCATTCCGGGAGATCGACGCCTTCGTGGTGCACCGTTGCACCGACTTCGGTTTGGAGGCCAAGCGCTTTCTCGGCGACAGCGTGATCACCGGGTGGGGCACGATCGAACAGCGCACCGTCTACGTTTTCTCGCAGGACTTCACGGTGCTCGGTGGCTCGCTCGGTGAGGTGCACGCCGAGAAGATCTGCAAGGTCATGGAGCTGGCCACCAAGAACGGCGCCCCGCTCATCGGGCTCAACGACTCCGGGGGGGCGCGCATCCAGGAGGGCGTGGTGTCGCTTGGGGCCTACGCCGATATCTTCCTGCGCAACACGCTGGCCTCGGGCGTCGTGCCGCAGATCTCGGCGATCATGGGGCCGTGCGCCGGCGGGGCGGTGTATAGCCCGGCCCTCACCGACTTCGTGATCATGGTGCGAAAGACGAGCCACATGTTCATCACCGGTCCGGATGTGGTGAAGGCGGTGACGCGCCAGGAGGTGTCGTTCGACGAGCTGGGCGGCGCCGACGTACACGCCTCCAAATCAGGAGTGTGCCACCTCGTGGCCGCGGACGGCCAGGAGGCGCTGCAAATGATCCGCCGGCTCGTGGGGTTCCTCCCCTCCAACAACATGGAGGACCCGCCGCTGGTGGACACCGGAGACGACGCGAACCGGATGGACGAGCGGCTCAACTCGATCGTTCCCGATGATCCGAGCAAGCCGTACGACATCGGCGAGGTTATCCATCTGGTCGTCGACAACGGCGAGTTCTTCGAGATCCAGGAGGCTTACGCGCCGAACATCGTCATCGGGTTTGCGCGCCTGGGCGGTCGCACCGTTGGCATCGTCGCCAACCAGCCAATGGTGCTGGCCGGTGTGCTCGACATCAAGGCCTCGATCAAGGGCGCCCGTTTCGTGCGCTTCTGCGACGCCTTCAATATCCCGCTCGTGACGTTCGAGGACGTGCCAGGGTTCATGCCGGGACTCGACCAGGAGCACGGCGGCATCATCACCCACGGCGCCAAGCTGCTGTTCGCCTACTGCGAGGCCACGGTGCCCAAGCTCACCGTGATCACACGCAAGGCCTACGGTGGAGCCTACTGCGTGATGTCCTCGAAGCACATCCGCGGCGACTACAACGTTGCGTGGCCGACCGGCGAGATCGCTGTGATGGGCGCCGACGGCGCCGTCAACATCATCTTCCGAAGCGAGATCCAGAAGGCCGAGGACCCGGCGGCCAGGCGCGCCGAGCTGATCAAGGCGTACAGCGAGAAGTTCGCCAATCCCTATGTGGCCGCCGCGCGCGGCTACCTCGACGACGTCATCGAGCCGAAGGAGACGCGCCCGCGCCTGATCGAGGCGCTGCGCACGCTGCAGACCAAGCGTGACCAGAACCCGCCGGCCAAGCACAACACGATGCCGCTGTAGGCGGTGGGAGGAGAGCATGGCCAACAAGATGAGCATCGACGAGCTGGCGGCGGTCCTCACCGCGCCCTACACCCACCTCGAGCTCGGTCAGGTCAACGATCACGCCGCGTACGTGATGCACTTCAAGGATGAGTACCCGTTCCATCGCCATACCAAGGACGAGCTGTACCTCGTCTTGGAGGGGGAGGTCACCATCCGGTTTCGCAACCTGCCAGAGGTGACCCTGAGCAAGAACGAGAGCATGGTTGTCCGGGCCTACACGACCCACAGCCCGTCGTCGCCGGACGGAGCACTGGTCCTGATGATCAAGCCCAAGGAGATGTTCGGCTCGCACAGCGAGCAGGAGTGACCATGACCGCCAGGCCCCTACAGATCTGCGAGACGCTGTTGCGCGACGCCCACCAGTCGCTGCTCGCCACCCGGATGCGCACCGAGGACATGCTCCCGGTTGCGGAAGCACTCGACAAGGTCGGGTACTGGTCGGTCGAGGTGTGGGGCGGCGCGACGTTCGACTCGGCGATGCGTTTTCTCAACGAGGACCCGTGGGAGCGACTGCGCATGTTGCGGCGCGCCTTGCCGCGCACCCGTTTCCAGATGCTGCTGCGCGGACAGAACCTGGTCGGCTACAAGCACTACCCGGACGACATCGCCGAGCGCTTCATCGTCCAGGCCCGGCGCAACGGCGTCGACGTCTTCCGCATCTTCGACGCTCTCAACGACACGCGGAACATGTCGTTCGCGATGCGGATCGCCAAGCGCGAGGGTGGGCACGTGCAGGCGGCGATCTCGTACACGATCTCGCCGGTCCACGACATCCCGGGTTTCGTTGCTCTCGGGCGCGAGCTCGCCGAGCTCGGGGCCGACTCGATCGCCATCAAGGACATGGCCGGGCTGCTCACCCCATACGCGGCGTTCGAGCTCGTGTCGGCGCTCAAACGCGAGGTCGGCCTGCCCATCCAGCTTCATACGCACTACACCTCGGGGATGGGTACGGCGACCTTGCTCAAGGCGATCGAGGCGGGTGTGGACGTGGTCGATACGGCGATCTCGTCGATGTCGATGTCCACCTCGCAGCCGCCCACGGAGACGGTGGTGGCGATCCTCAAGGGTACCGAGCGCGACACCGGGCTCGATCTCAGCGTCCTCGCCGATATCGCCCGCAAGGAGGGCGAGATTCGCAAGCGCTACTCCGCCTTCGAAGCGGGGGTCGCGGCTGTCGACGTCAACGTGCTGCAGTTCCAGGTACCCGGTGGGATGCTCTCGAACCTCCTGAGCCAGCTCCGTCAACAGGGCGCGGCCGACAGGTATTACGAGGTCTTGGAGGAGATCCCGCGGGTGCGCAAGGATATGGGCTATCCGCCGCTGGTCACCCCTTCGAGTCAGATCGTCGGTACCCAGGCCACACTCAACGTGGTCTTAGGGGAGCGTTACAAGGTCGTGCCCGAGGAGGTCAAGCAGTACGTGCGGGGCTATTACGGCAAGCCTCCGGCGCCGATCGATCCCGAGCTGCAGCGCAAGGCGATCGGCACCGAGCAGCCGATCACGTGTCGTCCCGCCGATATGCTGGACCCCGGGATGGAGGACGCGCGCCGTGAGATCGGCGCTCTCGCCCGCTGCGAGGAGGATGTGCTGTCGTACGCGCTGTTTCCGCAGGTCGCCCGGCCGTTCCTCGAGCGGCGGGCCAAGGGCCTCGGTGGCAAGGAGGAGATTGCCGCTGCGATCGCCCTGGCGCTGTTCGCACAGCAGGAGGCCAAGGCCCGGCATCGGGTCACGGCACCTGCGGGGCCGCAAGTTTCGGCTTGGACGATCTCGGGCCGGCCGGCGGCCGGGATGAGGTGGCTGCGATGAGAAACAAGCTCACCCTCGAGCTCCAGGGCGTGCCGTACGAGATCGAACGGCGAGGCGATCTCATCATCGTCAACGGCTGTGAGATGCCCGCCGCGGTCGTGGGCAACCAGCTCCACGTGGGGGGCAGCCCGCACACGGTGGAGATCGCAGGTGGCATCGCCAAGGTCGACGGCGTCGCCTACTCGTTCAAAGCCGAGGGGCTCGAGGAGCCGCTGGCCAAGCCGCCGCGCAAGGCCGCCTCCGCTGCCGCCGCCGAGGAAGCCGGCGCTATTACCGCCATCATGCCCGGGCTCGTCATCAAGGTCCTGAAGCAGGAGGGTGACCGGGTTCAGCCCGGCGACGTGGTCGTGGTGCTCGAGGCGATGAAGATGCAGAACGAGCTCCACGCCAAGCGAGGCGGAGTCGTCAAGCAGGTCCTGGTCAAGGACGGCGACTCCGTCGAGATGCGCCAGGTCCTCGCCATCATCGAGTAGCGACCCACCGGCGCGTCACGGTGCTGCAGCCCGGGCTACCGTCGACCTTCCGAGTGGAGGTGTGGCTCGACCTCATCGGAGCTTGACGGCAAGAGTCGGGGCGCTCCGGGGGTGGCCAACGCTCAGAGTCGGCCAGCCGCAAAGGGCGTCAGGGCACCGAGGACGGCCGTCTCGTGGTCGAGCCGTAACGCCGCGCGGCGCCGTTCCGCCGCCACCAGGGCCGCGGCCGCCGCCAGGACCCGTTCGGCGTCCTCGACCGGCGCCGACGCGGCCTCGCGCAGCAGTGTCGCCACGGCGAGCGTGAGCGCCTCGGGAGCTCGCTGGATGAGCTGGGCGGTCCTCAGCAGCGCCGCCCCGTCACCTGCGAGCGCGGCCGGCAGGAGCGCCTCGAGGTGCTCGGCCGTCGCGAGCAGGGATGGGTCGCCGGTGGCCAGCGCGACGGCCGGATGGCCGTGGCACGCCTGGAGGAGCGCCGTGGACTGGGCGGGATCGGTCCCACAGGCAGCTGCAACCAGCTCCGCCGTCTCTGCGTGGCCGGGGAGGGGAACCCGGACCTGGACGCTGCGCGACTGGATGGTCGGCAGCACGCGGTTGGGGTTGGCCGCCAGGAGGAGAAACGTCACGTGCCCGGGTGGCTCCTCCAGGGTCTTGAGCAGCGTGGTGGCGGCCTCGGTGTTGAGGGGCGGTGTTTGGCAGGAGGAAAAGACGACCACCCGGCGTTGTCCTTCGTACGGGCGTCGGTCGAGTCGTCCGATGAGCTCGCGGGTCTGGTCGATGGAGATATCGCTCCTTTTCGTCTCGGGCGTGACGATCTCGACATCGGGGTGGACCCCTCGCCTGGGCTCGCGGGTCTGGTCGATGGAGCCATCGCCCTTTTTTGGCTCGAGCGTGACGATCTCGACGTCGGGGTGGACCCCCCGCCGCACGCGATCGCATCCCGGGCAGTTGCAGCCGGCCGGAGGTCCGCCGTGGACGGCGAGGCCAGCGGCCAGATCGACGGCGAGCGCCTCGCGGCCGAGCCCGGCCTCGCCCACCAGCATGAGGGTCGGGGGCAGCTCGTGCCCGGCTGCGATCTCGAGGCAGCGACTGGCCAGGCGCCGGCAGGCTGGCCACGCGGCCGGGATCAGCATCCAGCTCGGCCACGGAAGCTGTGAGGTCACAGCAAGTCCTCCACCGCCTCGCGTACACGAGCGAAAACCTCCGCCGGGGTGCCGTGCGCATCGACCATGCGAACGCGTTCCGGCTCGGAAGCGGCGAGCTCGCGATATCCGGCCGCCACCGCTCGGTGGAACTCGAGAGCTTCGTCCTCGAACCGACGGTTGCTCGCGGTGGTCGTGGGGCGGGCACGGGCGCGAGCGAGTGCGGTCTCGACGTCGAGGTCGAGGACGAGGGTCCGATCGGGCCATATCGAGCCGCACGCGGTCGCGTTGAGCATCGCCACCGTTGCGAGGCCGAGGCGGCGGGCCACGCCCTGGTACGCCGACGAAGCGTCGGCGAAGCGGTCCGACAGCACCCACTCGCCGCGTTCCAGAGCCGGTGCGATCACGGTGGCCACGAGCTGTGTCCGGGCCGCTTCGAGGACCAACAGCTCGGCCAGCGGGGTCGGCGCGTAAGCCGGATCGAGCACGAGGGAACGGAGAGCCTCGCCCAGGGGTGTCCCACCCGGCTCCCGGGTGAGGAGCACCCGCACGCCGCTGGCCTGCAGGTGGTCGGCGAGCAACCGATGCTGCACCGATTTTCCGCATCCCTCGATGCCCTCGAAGGTGATGAACCGGCCGCGCATGCAACCGGATTGTACCAACCCTCCCATGAGAACTCGTCGCACCCGAACCCCGTAGTATGCTCGTGGTGAACATGGGGAAGGAGCGTGGAACCGGGCTCGTCTCGCTGCTGACCTTCGGGGCGGCGGCGTTTCTCGTCGCCTGTCTGTCGATTCTCGACATGTTCCTGCCGCGGCCCCACGACGGCGTGGTGCTGGACCTGGATGCGGCAGAGCCGGTGGTGCTCAAGGTGGCGCCGGGCTCAGGTGCGGAGGCGGCTGGCCTGGAGCCCGGCGACCGCATCGCCGGTGTCGGGCGAAGCATCGTGCAGACCCCGGCCGACGCGGCGCGGGTCCTGAGGCAGCACTCGATCGGCGAGGACGTCGACTACCTCATCGAGCGCGACGGCCAGCTCGTCGAGAAGCGCGTCCGGCTCGGGCCCCGGCGGCTCGGGGCGGGGTGGTATCTGTACGCCTGCTTTTCGGGGTTCCTCTTCTTCTTCATCGGCCTGTTCGTGCTCCTGCAACGCCCCGATGCCTCAGCGGGCGCACCGACGCGGGTGTTTTTCGCGCTCTGCACGCTCTTCCTGCTGTTTCTGGTGTGCCGGCTGCGCCCGGCCTCCTACTCCTGGGTCGATGAGGTCGTTCTGACGACCGGCACGCTCTCGCTGCTCGTGCTTCCCGCAGCGTTCCTCCACTTCTTCCTGGTCTTTCCTCGTCGCTTGAGATTCCAGCTCATCAAGCCGGACGAGCCGTGGGAGGGGGCGACGGGCCGGGTCATCGCACGGATCGAGGCGTTCATCAACAACCCAGCGGGGTTGTTTCGCGTGCTCTACCTATTGCCACCGCTGCTGTTCGTGGCCACTTTCCTGGTTGGCAGGGTCTTCGGAATCCGGTTCCGGTTGGTTTCGGGCGCGCCGATCTCGAGCTGGGTGCTGATGGGTGACTACCTGGTGCTGGGCTTGCTGGCGCTGCTTGCATCCCTGGTGCAGGCCGAGGAGGGTAGGGAGCGACTCCAGATCGCCACGATCTTCGTCGGTACGGTCGCCGGCGTCACGCCGTTTTTGGTGCTGGGTGTGGCGATGCCGTCGCTGCTGCGCACCGACCAGTACCTGTACTGGGGAGTCGTGCCGCTCATCCTCGTGCCGCTGACGTTCACCTACGCGATCGTCCGGTTCCAGTTCTTCGACATCCGGGTGATCGTGCGCCGGTCGGTGCTCTACACCATGACCACGGCCGTGGTGGGCACCGGATACGCCATCGGCATCGCGGCCTTCAACCTGCTTTCGCGGGACTCGTCGATCGGACGCTCCCCGTACTTCTTTCTGATCTTCGCGCTCGTCATCGTCGGGTTGTTCGACCCGCTCCGGCGGCGGCTGCAGGAGCCGGTCGACCGCTTCTTTTTTCGCGAGGTGTACGACGCCCGACGGGCCATGGAGGAGGTCTCGGAGACGGTGGTGCGCGAGCTCTCGTTCGACAAGCTCGAGCGGCTCCTCACGGTGCGCCTGGCGGAGATCATGCACCTCGAGTGGGCGGCGCTGTACCGCCGCGAGGGGCGGAGCTTCGCTGCCAGTCACGCACCGGCGACTGCACCGCGCGAGCTGGAGGCGGACCTCCTGGTGGTGAGCGAGCTGGCCCGGCAGGAGACGCCGGTGCGGCCGGTGGACGTGGAGCCGCTCAAGCCGCTCGATCCGCGCTCGCGGTCGGCTCTCGATGCCCTGGCGGTAGCGGGTGCGAGGGTGCTCGCGCCGCTGCGCAGTCGCGAGCGGCTACATGCCGTGTTGGTGCTGGGCCCGAAGCTGTCAGGCGAAGAGTACGGGCGCGACGACTTGCAAGTCGTCCGGACGCTCGCCAACCAGGCGGCTGTGGCGCTGGAAAACGCCGCTCTTCTCAAGGAGAGGACCCGACAGCTCGAGCTCGAGAAGGAGCTGGAGATCGCGCGGCGGGTGCAGTTCGCGCTCATTCCGGCCGACCTTCCGGAGCCGCCGGGATGGGAGGTGGCGGCCCGCTGTGTTCCGGCCAGGCAGGTCGGAGGCGACTTCTACGATGCCCTGCCGACCGGGAATGAGGCAAGCCTTGCCTACGTCCTGGGTGACGTCTCGGGCAAATCCGTGCCGGGCGCCCTGCTCATGGTGGCGGCCCGCGAGGTGCTGCAGACGGCAGCGTTGGGCGGTGCTTCGCCGCACCAGCTCCTCGGCGTAGCCAACCGCCGCCTGTACGCGCCACGGCACCGGCTGTTCGTGGCGCTGACCTACCTGCGCCTGGGGCAGGAAGGCGAGGTCATCTACGCGCTCGCCGGCCAGCCGGGGCCAATCTGCCGCCGGGTCGGCGGGCGGGTCGATACGCTCGCGACTCCCACCCACCGGCTCCCGGTCGGCGCGCTGCGGGAGGCCGGCTGGGATCTCGTCACGCAGCGGCTCATGCCGGGCGACATCTTGGTCTCCTTTTCGGATGGGCTGACCGACGCTCGTAACCGGCACGGTGAGATGTTCGGCGACGAGAGGTTGCATCGGGTCCTGGGTCGGCTCGATGGAAACGCCTCGTCGTGCCTCGAGGGCTTGCTCGCCGAGGTCGACGCATTCGTCGACGGCAACGAGCCGTACGACGACATCACGCTGCTGGTCGCCAGATGGCGCGGCACCGGAACGAGAGGGCAGGAGCATGGCCTCGACGCGTGAGGGGTGGCGTCGTGCGCGGCTCGAGACGGTGCTCGACCTTTCCCTGGCTCTGGCTGGACCCAGGCGAGAGGACGAGGTCGTCGAAGAGCTCGTGCACCGGGCGGTGGGCTTGCTCGACGCGCGGGCCGGAATCGCCTTGTCGCTGCAGCCCGACCTGCGGCCGGCGGCGGTGGCCGTGGTCGGCTGGCCGGACGGGGAGGCGTCGCCTCTTTTGTGGCTGTCTTCGCCCGCGCTCAGCGGTGTGCGTGGCGGTGACGTGGCGCGCTTGCCGGGGGCCGCGATCGGGCTGCCGTTCGGGGAGCTGCTGATCGCTCCCTGCCTCTGGCGCGACGAGCTGACCGGCATCGTCTGCGTGGTCGACAAGGAGACACGCGCCGGGCAGGTGGCGTTCGACGACGAGGACGAGCGTTTCCTGCGCTCCCTGGCGTTGCTGGCCGCGCCGGCCATCGCTGCCGGCCGGCAGCTCGAGCAAGCCGAACGGCACCGGCTGGTACTCGAGGAGGAAAACCGGGCGCTGCGCTTGGGGAGCGGCGAAGACGTGGGTCTGGTCGGCCAAGCTCGGGCGTTTCGCCAGGTCATCGAGGTGGCCAGGCGGGTCGCCGCGAGCGACGTCACGGTGCTGGTCCGCGGCGAGTCCGGAACCGGCAAGGAGCGGGTCGCGAGGCTGCTGCACGGCCTCTCGGCGCGCCACCGAGGACCGTTCGTTCCCCTCAACTGTGCGGCGGTTCCCGAGACTCTCCTCGAGGCGGAGTTGTTTGGCATCGAGAAGGGCGTCGCTACCGGCGTCACGGCGCGTATCGGCAAGTTCGAGCTTGCGAACGGTGGCACCCTCTTCCTCGATGAGGTCGGCGACCTCACGCCGCACCTGCAGGCCAAGCTGCTCCGGGTGGTCCAGGAGCGGGAGGTGGAGCGGGTTGGGGGGCGCCAACACGTGCGGGTGGACGTCCGTCTGGTGGCCGCCACCAACCGCGACGTCGAAGCGATGATGGCAGAGGGCGAGTTCCGGGAGGACCTCTACTATCGTCTGCGGGTCGTCGAGCTGGTCCTGCCACCGTTGCGCGAGCGGCGGGAGGATATCCCGCTCCTAGCAACCTACTTCGTTCGCCTGCACGGGCAGCGTTTGGGACGGGGTGAGCTACGCCTGTCGCGTGCGGCACTCGAGCTGCTCCTGGCTCACGACTACCCGGGCAACATCCGGGAGCTCGAGAACCTCGTCGAGGCGGCTGTGGTGCTGGCAGATGGGCCGTACATCGAGCGCGCCGACCTCGAGCTGGCGGTCGGCCGGCGCCCAAGTGGCGCTGCGACCGTGGCCGGGGGAACGCTGGACGACGTCGTGCGTGCCCACGTCCTCACCACGCTCGAGCAGTGCCGAGGATCCCGGAGCGAGACGGCGCGGATCCTCGGTATCGACCGGTCGACGCTGTACCGAATGCTCATGAGGTGGAATGCAACATCTGATGCACAACGCACCAAACGATCGGTAACTGATAGCGGGTATGGAGGTACAAGACGACGTTCGGGGCGTGTATGATCTTCTGTTGCATATTGCACCAGTGCGGTCGAGCACCGGCGCCTGGGTCGGAAGTGAAATATCTTGTAGATGGAAATACTTGCGGACTTGGCCCGGTTCTTGAGTACGGGACCGGTCATGATGGTCCCGCCCACCGCCGCTCTCGCCGCCCGCTTCCTGGAGCCTCTGACCCACCCCTGGTCCGCGGTGAGTGTCTCACTCGCCGGAGTGGGGTTGGCGTGGAACGATGTGTCCATGGAAGCGCTCCGCGCCGCTTGGCGGATACTTCATCTTCTGCTCTCGCTTTAGCCTCGGCGTCGTTCGGGGTGTGCGATGACTGAGCCCACCCGAGTTCGCCTCGTTCTGCCGCAGGTGGCCGATGCGGAGCTGCTGGCAGCCCGCGCGGTGCAGGAGATCGGCGTCCGGCTGGGCTTCGCTCGTGATACGCTGGAAGAAGTGAAGCTCGCGGTGGTGGAGGCGTGCCTCAATGCGCTGGAGCACGGTTCTGGAAAGGTCGAGGTCGAGGTCGTCGGGCATCCCAACGGTGAGGGCTCGCGCCTCGAGGTGCTGGTGACCGACCACGGGCCGGGATTCGACCTGGACAAGGTGCCGGTTCCCTATCTCGAGGCCAAGCTACACGGCAACCGCAAGCGGGGATGGGGGCTCGAGCTGATGCGTCACCTCATGGATCGGGTCGACGTGGTGTCGGAGCCAGGCTTCACACAGGTGCGCTTGCTGAAACGGCGGGGAGGGCAGTGACGGTGGAGACGTTCGAGCTCAGACCGGTCGAATCCGACGGTTCCCTGGCGATTCTCGAGGTCACCGGCTACATCAATAACGAGGGAGGTGAGGCGATCTCGCGCGAGGCGTGTCGTCTCCTCGACCAAGGCGTCCGCTCGCTGCTCATCGATCTCCAGGCCACGCGGATCATCAACTCGATCGGCATCTCGCTGCTGCTCGAGGTGCTCGAACGGACGCTCGACCTGGGTGGGACGCTCGGTTTCTGCTGCCTCTCACCGAGCATTGCCAAGACCTTTCAGATCATGGGCCTTGCTCAGTACGCCCGGCTCTTCCCGGATCGCACGACGGCGTTGAGCGAGCTTCGCCGCCGGTCATGAACGCCTTCCTCAAGCTGCTCGAGGCGGGGTCACGCGGCCCCCGGGAGGTCGGCGTCCACCTCCCCGAGGCGGTGCTGGACGCGGTCGTCGGCGAGACCGGGGCCATTGGCGCTCGAATCGGGGTCGGCGACGAGGTACTTGCGGCGCGCGGGCAGCCTCCAGGGGCGGGTCGGCGATACCAGCTTCCGGCAGGTCGCGACAGCTTCTGGCTCGAGATGAGCGGAGGCAGCGAGCCGTCGGAGATGCTGCGGCTGGTGGGGGGGGTGGTGCTCGGCTCGTGGGCGATGCGGGACCAGCTCAAGCAGGCGCGCTTCGCCGAGCGGCGACGGTTGTGGGAGATGGAGTCGCTGCGCGCCATCGGCGAAGCGCTCGGTGGCAGTCTCGAGCCGACCCACATCGCAGAGGAGCTCTTGCTCAACGCTACGGCCTTGCTCGATGCGAGGCGGGGCGAGGTCTGGCTCACCGAGGCCGGAGCCCCGGTGCTCGCTAGTCACACCCGAGAGGCGGCCGCTGCCGAGCCCGGCGACAACGACATCTGTCTGATCGCCGCGCGGGTCGGAGGTGGTGTGCTCACGCCAGCCGAGGCGGCTGAGCTCCCCGACGACGGCCTGATCGAGGACTCCCGGTTGGCTGTGCCGGTCGGCGGCCGCCGCGGGCGCCTCGGGATCCTGGCCCTCGCCGAGCGTGAGGTAAGGGGGGGTACGGCACCGTTCTCGCCCACGGACGCCGAGACTTTGGCGTTGTTCGCAGCGCAGGCGGCGGTGGCGCTGGAGAGCGCAGCGCTGCACCGCGAAGCGATGGAACGGCTGCGGCTCGAGCGCGAGCTGGAGCTGGCAGCTGCCGTGCAGCGGGAGCTTCTACCCTCGACGCTGCCGGAGCTTCCTGGCTTCGCCTTGGCGGCGCGCAATCAATCGTCGCGCCGGGTAGGTGGCGACGTTTTCGACGTCATCGAGGCCCGGGGCAGGCTGTTCCTGATGCTCGGCGACGTCGCGGGAAAGGGGGTGCCCGCGGCGCTCATGGCCGCTTCGGTGCAGTCGGCGGTGCGGGTCCTGATGTTGTCGCAGCCACCCCTTGCGGAGGTCGCGCAGCAGCTCCATGCCCACCTGTTGCAGACCACGCCGGCCAACAAGTTCGCGACGATGTTCCTGGCCTATCTGGACGGCGACGGGGAGCTGGAGTACCTCTCGGCGGGTCACAATCCGGTCATCGTGGCGCGCGCCGACGGGACAACGCGCCTCCTCTCGGCCAGCACGCCCCCGCTCGGTCTCCTGCCCGTCGCGAGCTTCGTTGCGAGCCGTACGGTGCTGACCGAGGGCTCCTTGCTGCTTGCCTACACCGATGGTCTCTCCGAGGCAGTCGACGCCGAAGACGAGGAGCTCGGAACTCCTCGCATCGCCGAGCTGGCGGCCGGCGCCCGCGACCTCCCGGTATCCGAGGTGGTGGACCGCCTGTTCGCGGCGGTCGAGCGGCACACGAATGGCGCCCCGCCGCACGACGACCGTACCGTGCTGGCTGTCAAGCGCCTCGGAGTGTGACGCCCCTCACGGACATCCGGGGCCGCCTGCCCTAGCTTGGGGACAGCACCCTCCTCCTTTCCTCCGGCGCCGGCACGGGCGCCTTTTTCTTGTGGTCGCCGCAGGTTGGGCAGCGCGAGCCCCGACAGCCTCTTCTCACCGGAGGTGTTGTACGGCATTTTTTGACCACGTCTCAGTTGACGCGGCAGGCAACCGCGCCTAGAGTACGCCCCAGCAATCTTGCCAGAGGGCAGGAAAGAGGGAGGGGAGCTATGGTGAATGCACGAATTTGCGGACGCATGGCGGGGGTGGCGGTGGTGTTGCTCGTCCCAGCGTTCAGCTTCGGGGCCGGCTTCGCGCTCTTCGAGCACGGGGCCCGCGGGGTGGCGATGGCCGGCGCCTTTGGAGCCACCGCCGACGACCCGACGGCGCTCTACTACAACCCGGCCGGCATCGCCTTTCTCGAGGGCACTCAGGCCGCCGGCGGAGCCTACTTCATCGCGCTGGCGAGCGACTTCAACGGAACCGACCCGTACCCTGGGAAGGGCTACTCCGCGAGCCAGAAGAGCCAGGTCTTCTTCCCACCACATGTCTACCTCACCGGAAGGTTGAGTGAGAACCTGCGGTGGGGGGTCGCGTTGAACGCGCCGTTCGGCCTCGGCACCTGGTGGGACGACGACTTCGCCGGGCGCTATATCACCAAACGCGCTGACCTCAAGGTCTTCAACCTCAACCCCAACCTTGCGTACCGGCTCTCCGACAACGCGGCGCTCGCGGTCGGACTCGACTACTACGTCGCTGGGATCGACCTCACACGCTCCATCGGCGTCATCAACCCCTACACCCAGACGGTGGCCGAGGTCGGGCAGGTGCACCTGTACTCGGACAACAACTTCGGTCTCGGCTGTAACATCGCGTTCCTCGGCAAGCTGGGACATGGGGTCTCGTTGGGTCTCGGCTATCGCTCGCGTGTCAAAGTCTACTTCGAGGGCAACGCCTCCTTCGTCCAGTTTCCTACCGGTTACAACGACTTCGACGCGATCGTCGGGCGCCAGATCCCGTTCGACCGCAACCCGAAGGTCGAAAGCCGGATCGAGTTTCCCGACGAGATCCGGCTGGCGCTCGGCTGGCGCGGCGTCCGCTGGGGAGTGGGGCTCGACGTGATGAAGATGGGCTGGTCGAGCTTCACCGAGCTGCCGATCGACATCAAAGAGTTTCCAACCTTGTCCTCGGTACGCCCCGAGCATTACAAGGACTCCCTGACGTACCGTTTGGGTGTCGAGTACAAGCGATCGGCGACGTGGGCGTGGCAGTTCGGGTTCCTGTACGACGAGACCCCGGTGCCGACCGAGAGCGTGTCGCCACTGCTTCCGGATGCGGACCGCATCGGGCTCACGATCGGCTTCTCCAAGCAGCTCAACGAGAAGATGCGACTGGACGTGGGGTACATGCATCTCGACTTCCCGCGCCGCTCGACGAAAGGCAAGGACCACGACAACTTCAATGGCACGTATGAGAACCAGGCGGAGCTTCTCGGCTTCACCGTGGTCTACAAGTTCTGAGGGGGAGACATGCGAAAGGCAAGCACGCTCCTGATGGTGGGTACTCTCGCCCTGGGCCTCGCGGCGAGCTCGGGTGCCCAGGTCGATTTCACGCACTACGTGGCACTCGGCGACAGCCTCACGGCCGGTGTGGCTTCGTTCGGGCTCGTGGAGGGCATTCAGAAAGGCTCGTACCCGGCGCTGCTGGCTCGCCAAGCCGGTGTGGCGTCGACGTTCCAGCAACCCACGGTGGGCTTCCCGGGATTGCCGACCACGCTCGAGCTGAAGGCGCTCACCATCACCTCGCAAGGCGTGAGCCCGACCATCGTTCCGCGGTCCGGCATCGGTCAACCAACCAACGCGACGCTGGCCAGACCATACAACAACCTCGGGATGGACGGCGCCGACACCAACGACATCCTCACCATCAAGGGCGCCATCACCAACCTTGCTGCCGATCTCCAGAAGTACGCCGCTGGCCAGGTGAGCAAGGTCGTGTACTCGGCTGACCTGGTACTGCGCAACGGGCAGAACACGGCGGTCGAGCTGGCGCTCGCACAGCAGCCGACCTTCCTCACCGTCTGGGCCGGCAACAACGACGTCCTCGGCGCGGCGCTGGTGGGTGTGGTCATGGACGGCGTGACGATGACCACTGCTGCGGAGTTCGAGCAGCAGTACCAGACGTTGCTGGGAACGCTCCGCGCCGGGGCAGCGAGCGCGAAGATCGTCGTCGCGACCATCCCCGACGTCACCGCCATTCCCTACGTCTTCACCGTCAAACCCTACCTGATCAACCCCGCCAACGGCCAGAGAATCCCCCTGATCGGCGAGGCGGGGCTGGTGACCGAGAACGACTTCCTGCTCCTCGGGGCCTCGTCGCTGCTGGCCAAGGGCATCGGCATCCCGGTCGCTGCCGGTGGCACCGGCCAGCCACTTCCCGAGGGCAAGATCGACCAGAGCGGGCTGCAGGCCGGCGTCATCTTGAGGGCGGCTGAGGTCCAGGCGATCCGCAAGCGCACGGCCGAGCTCAACGCCATCATCAAGACCACGGCCGCGTCGGTGGGTGCGAAGGTGGTGGACATGCACGCCATCTTCAACGATATCCAGGCCAATGGGCGGGTTGTCGGCGGCGTCAGGCTGAGCTCGGCGTTTCTTACTGGCGGCCTTTTCTCTTACGACGGCGTGCACCCCCAGGCTCTCGGCTATGCACTGGTCGCCAACGAGTTCATCCGCGTCATCAACAGCGAGCTGGGCGGGAGGCTCTCGGAGGTCAGCCTGCGCGAGTTCTTGCCGATGGCGTCGGCCGCCACCTCGGTGGCCGCGTCGCAGGTCATCTTCTCCGCGCAGGCGGCGGTCGAGATGGCGCGTTCCAACTTCCCCAACGTCGACACGAGCCGGCTCGTGGTGCGGTCGTCGCCGGTGCGTCGCCACCTCGGGGCAGCGCCCGAGGTCGTGCTCGAGACACCGAACGAGCCGTAACAGCCCCACCATCACCCCGCGCGATCGAGAGCCCCGGCGATGCGTCGCCGGGGCTTTCCTTCAGCGCGCCGTTGTCGCTGGAGGTCTCATCACCGGTAAAGGCAGGCGAGCACCTGCCGTGCCGCCACGAGCGTGGCGTCGATGTCGGCGTCGGAGATCTCGACGTGGGTGACCATGCGCAGCTCCCGGTCGGAGAAAGCGGTGCACAGGATGCCGCGCTCGCGGAGCCCCCACGCCAGGCGAGCCGCCGGAGGCTCGGGAGCCGGGGCTGGTGCTAGACGGAACACCAGGATATTGGTCCAGACCCGGTCCGGGACAGCCTCGACGCCGGGCAGCTCAGCCATACCCTCGGCCAAGCGTCGGGCGCGTGCATGGTCGTCCCCCAGGCGATCCACCATCTCGGTGAGGGCGATGATTCCCGGCGCGGCCAAGACGCCCACCTGACGCATCCCACCGCCGAAGAGCTTGCGCACGCGTCGGGCCTCGCGCAGATGGTCGACCGACCCCGCGAGCAGCGAGCCGACGGGAGCGCCAAGCCCTTTGGAAAGGCAGCACATCACGGTGTCACACGGGGCCGCGAGGGCGGCGGCGGTGGTGCCGAGGGCGACGGCGGCGTTGAAGATCCGCGCGCCGTCGAGGTGGACCGGGATTTCCCGGGCGTGAGCCAGGTCGGCGAGCGCGCGCGTGCGCGCCTCGTCTATCGGCAGCCCCGACCAGAGGTTGTGGGTGTTCTCGAGGCACAGCAGCCGCGTCGGCGTGCGATACGAGACCGGAGGGGCGATGGCGTCCGCAACCTGCTCGGGGGTGAGCAGACCGTCGGCGGTGACGACGGGCCGGGGGATCACGCCCGACCAAGCGGCCATCGCTCCCATCTCGAAGTTGAAGATGTGGGCACGGGCCTCCAACACCACCTCGCTCCCCGGCCGGGTGTGCAGGTGAATCGCGATCTGGTTGCCCATCGTGCCGGTGGGGACGAAAAGGGCAGCGTCCTTGCCGAGCATCGAGGCGGCCAGCTCCTCGAGCCGCCGGACGGTTGGGTCCTCCTCGTAGACATCGTCGCCGACCTCGGCGGCAGCCATGGCAGCGCGCATCGCTGGGGTCGGGCGGGTCACCGTGTCAGAGCGTAGGTCGATCATGGCGGCTATCATACGAGCCCGGCCGGGGAGGTGGTATGAGCGAGGCGTTCAGGGTGGTGGCGAGGGAGCACGGTGTCGAGGAGCTGGAGCTGACCGTGAACGGGCTACGTGTCCTGCTGCTGCCCGACGCCGGGGTGCCGGTGGTGGCCGTCTGCATCGTCTACCACGTGGGCTCCCGCAACGAGGCCGTCGGGCACACCGGTGCCACCCACCTCCTGGAGCACCTCATGTTCAAAGGGTCGAAGCGCTTCAACGCCGAAGCCGGGACCAGCGTGGCCCGGGTGCTCGAGCGCGTTGGCGCCAGCTTCAACGCGACCACCTGGTTCGACCGCACGACCTACTACGAGACATTGCCGCCGGAGCACGTCGGCTTGGCCCTCGAGCTCGAGGCCGACCGCATGCGCCAGGCTCTACTCCGCGCCGAGGACCTGACGTCCGAGCTCACGGTCGTCCACAACGAGCTCGAGCGCGGTGAGAACAGCCCCTTCGACGTGCTGCTGCGGGACTCGTTCGCCATCGCCTTCCGGGAGCACCCCTACCACCACCCGACGATCGGTTGGCGCAGCGACGTCGAGGCCGCGACCATCGAGCGGCTGCGCGGGTTCTACGACACCTTCTACTACCCCGACAACGCCAGCCTCGTGCTGGTCGGCGCGTTCGAGCGCGAGGTGGTGCTGCGGCTGGTGAAGGAAAGCTTCGGCTCGCTCCCGCGGGCTCCCCAGCCGCTGCCACCGGTCGTGACGAGAGAACCCCGCCAGGAAGGCGAACGCCGCTTCGTTCTGCGGCGGGCGGGCGAGGTGGGGTGGGTCGCGTGCTCCTGGCGAGCCCCGGAAGCGACGCACCCCGACATTCACGCGTTGGCGGTGGCAGCCGACGTGCTGTCGGGTGGCGTCACCTCGAGGTTGTACCAGCGTCTGGTCGAGACCGGCAAGTGCCTCGAGGTGCAGGCAGTAGCGTGGCAGCTCCGCGACCCCGGACTTTTCCAGATCTTCGCCAGCCTCAACCCGCCGACTGCCCACGATGAGGTCGAGGCGGCCATCCGCGAAGCGGTGCGCGAGCTGCAGACCCAGCCCCCGAGCCCGGCTGAGCTCGAGCGGGCGAGGGTCCAGGTCGAAGCGCAAACGGCGTTTCACCGCGATGCACCGGCTCAGGTGGCCTCGGCGCTCGGGGAGGCGATCTCGGCCGGTGACTGGCGCGGCTACTTCGACTACCTGGAGCGCGTGCGCGCGGTTCGGTGCGAGGATGTGCAGCGCGTGGCGTCGACCTACTTCCAGGACGACGCGCTGACGGTCGGGCACTTCGTTCCACGCAACGACCAGACCCCCGGATGGCCTGGGGCCCAGGCGGGGCCACCGCAGCCGTGCCACTGGAGATCGAACCTCGGCGCCGAGGTGCACGACCTGTGCCTGCCGGGCGGCGCCCGCCTGCTCCTGCTACCGCGCCGCTCCAACTGCACGGTCCACGTTCAGGGCTCGCTGCTGGCCGGTCACGGGATGGTCGAGACCGCGAGGTGGACGGCGGCTTCGGTGATGCCCGAGATGCTGGAGCGCGGCACCTCGCGCTTCGAGCGGCTGGAGCTGGCCCGTGTCTTGGAGGACCGAGGGGTCGAGCTCGACATCTCCGGCGAGAGCTTCAACCCGCTCGAGGTCTTCATCGCGGGACGATGCCTGTCACGCCATCTGGACGTGCTGTGCGAGGTGTTGTTCGAGATGCTGCGCCAGCCGACCTTCCCCGAGGACGAGCTGAGCCGGGTCCGCCAGCTCCGCCTCGGAGAGCTCGCGCAGGCTCAGGAGGATACCTTCTTGCGTGCATTCGAGGCGTTTACCAGGCTGGTCTTCCCGGCGGGGCACCCGTTTCACCGCCGACCGGCCGACCAGCGGCGGGCTGGCTTGCTGGCGCTTGACCGCGCCGATCTACAGCGTTTCCATGCCGAGCTCTACGGGCCCGCGTCGCTGGTCCTGGCGCTGGTCGGCGACCTCGACCCCGTGCGGGTGGCGAGGCGTATCGGCGAGCTGTGCGAAGGCTGGATCGGCGGCCGGTCGGCTGCGGTTGACGTACCGCGCCTGAGCTGGGCCGACTGCAGGCCCTCCGAGGCGCGCGAGATCATGGCTGACAAGCCCAACTTGGACGTCGTCATCGGGTGCCCAGGTGGGCTCCGGCGCCGCGATCCCGATTTCATCGCCGCGCTGCTCGGCAACGCTGTTCTGGGGCAGTCGACGCTGTCGTCGCGTCTCGGGCGGCGGCTGCGCGACCAGGAGGGCCTCACCTATGGCGTCGTGTCGCGGTTTTTTGGCGCTGCCCTGGTCGACGGTCCGTGGGCGGTGACGTTCTCGGTCGCACCGAGCAATCTCGATCGGGCCATGGTGCTGGCGCGCGAGGAGATCGCCACGTTCGTGGAGCAAGGACCTGGTGCTGCCGAGCTCAACGACGAGCGGGCGGCGATGTCGGGATCGTACCGCGTGTCGCTGGCCACCCCGGCCGGTGTGGCCCGCGAGCTGGTGCGCCTGGCCCGCCACGAGCTGCCG
Organism: Holophagae bacterium; assembly: GCA_012516935.1. Classification (GTDB taxonomy): domain Bacteria; phylum Acidobacteriota; class Thermoanaerobaculia; order Thermoanaerobaculales; family Thermoanaerobaculaceae; genus JAAYVZ01. Next base: position 12,826 of record JAAYVZ010000154.1, on the reverse strand, counting down.
CTTTCGGAGCTCGACGCGCTCCCGGAGAGGATTCTCGCTACCCGGCAAGAGGCGGTCGTGGACGCCGTACGACGGCACATCGGTCCGACCGCCCTCGCCCACGCGGTCGCCGGGGAGGTCGTTGCAAACCCGCACGTGGGCCGATAGCATCGCCACCGTATGCTCTGCGAGCTCGACGTCCGCAACCTCGGGATCATCGAGACGGTGCACCTGACCCTGGGCGGAGGCTTGACGGTTCTGACCGGCGAGACGGGTGCCGGCAAGTCGCTTCTCGTGCAGTCGCTGCAACTGCTGGCCGGGGCTCGTGCCGAAGCCGAGCAGGTGCGCGGTGGGTGCGACCGCCTGGTGGTGGAAGGCCGATTCAGAACGCCGTCTGCACCGACGGCGAGGAGGCTGCTCGAGGAGCTCGGGGTCGATGTCGGCGACGAGCTGATCCTGCGGCGCGAGGTGAGCTCGGGAGGCCGTTCCCGGGCCTGGGTCAACGATGTGGCCGTGACCGCTGGGGCGCTCCAACGTCTCGCTCCCTCCCTGCTGGCGATCGACGGCCAGCATGAGCAGCGTGGTCTGGCCGACCCAGCCACGCATCTCGCCGTGGTGGATGCGGCTGGCGGGCTCGAGGGCCTGCGAGGGCAGGTCAGCGAGGCCTTCGCGGCTTGGCAGGAGGTCCGCGAACGGCTCGTCGAGCAACGCGCCGCGCTGGCTTCGCGGCGCGACCGTCTGGATGTGATTGCGTATCAGACCCGGGAGATCGAGGACGCCCGGCTGCAGGTGGGCGAAGATATCGCCCGGCGGGAGGAGCGCAGCCTCCTGCGCCATGGCAGCCGAATTGCCGAGCTGGTCGGTGTCGCTCTCCACGCTCTGGGAGGTGACGGGGGCTCGGCGGCGCTGGCGCGCGCGGCCCGGGTCACCCGGGAGCTCAGCGAGCTCGGTGTGGGGCTCGGGCAGACGAGCGAGGAGCTGAGCCAGGCCCAGATCCTCGCCGAGGAGGCGGTGCGCTCGCTCGAGGCGCTGGCCGACCGAGTGCGGGTGGACCCCGGCCGTCTCGAGGTTGTCGAGGCACGTTTGGCGACCATCGAGCGCCTGAGCCACAAGTACGGCGGGAGCTTGGAGGCGGTGCTCGCCCATCTCGAGAGGTTGGCTGAGGAGCGGCGCAGGCTGGAGGCGGTGGAGGATGACCTCGCGCACCTCGAGCAGGCCGAGCAGACGCTTCGAGCAACCTACCTCGAGCGCGCCAACGAGCTGTCGGCGGCACGCCGCGAGGCCGGCCTCGTCCTCTGTCGCGAAGCCGTGCGGGTGTTGGCGAGGCTCGGTATGAGCCGGGTCGAGCTGCGGCTCGCCCTGTGCCGGCGTGAGAGCCCAAACGGGTCCCTGCAGGTGGGCGACGCGCGGGTCGAGCCTGGGCCGGACGGCGTCGACATCGGCGAGTTTCTGATCTCGCCCAACCCGGGCGAGGAGGTGCGGCCGATGGCCCGCATTGCTTCGGGAGGCGAGCTGTCGCGGCTCCACCTGGCGATTCGCACCGTACTGCGGCAGCAGCGCGACGAGGGCGACCATCTGACGCTGCTGTACGACGAGATCGACAGCGGGATCGGCGGTCGGGTTGCGGACGAGCTCGGGGTGCTGCTGGCGGAGCAGGGGCGCCGCCATCAGGTGCTGGTCGTCACCCATCTGCCGCAGCTCGCGGTTCGCGCCGCCACCCACCTCATGATCTCGAAAGCCACGGAGGGAGGGCGGACCACGACCCACGTCGTCGAGGTGAGCGGCGAGTCGAGGGAGGAGGAAGTGGTGCGGATGATGGGCGGGGGTGCGAACGCTGCCGCCCGTGCCCACGCGCGCGCCCTTCTCGGGCGCACCTGATGGACAGGCTCGCCTTTCGGGCTGAGGCCGACCTCGAAGCGGCGGTGGTGGCGTGTCGACTCGCGTACGACCGTGGCGGGGTGGTGGCGATTCCAACCGAGACGTTCTACGGCCTGGCGGTGCGTCCAGACGATGCCGCCGCGGTCGAGTCCGTGCGTGTGCTCAAAAGACGGCCGCTCGAAAAGGCGCTGCCGCTGGTCGCTGCCGATCTCTTCCAAGTCAGGGGGCTGATCGTGCTCTCCCCGATGTGGGTGGCGAGACTCGCCACCGTGTGGCCGGCGCCGCTGAGCGTGGTGGCAACCCTCCACCGCCCACTCGCAGCCTGCGGCCTCACGGCGGCGGTACGGGTGCCCGACCACGGCCTCCTGCGCGCCTTGCTTCGTGAGCTGGGGCCGCTCACGGCGACCTCCGCGAACCCCGGTGGTCTCCCCGCCGCCCGCTCGCCCGGGGAGGTCGTTCGCCGCCTCGAGAGCGGTCTTGCGCTCCTGCTCGACGGCGGCGAGACGGCAGGCGGCCGGCCCTCGACCCTCCTCGATGTTCGGTCCGAGCCGCCGAAGTTACTGCGTGCAGGGGCGTTCGAGCCCCCTGGTGAGTGGGGCATCGAGGGGGCTTAGAGCTTTCCGCAGGATTTGTGGAAAAGCCTGTGGAAAACTCTGTCGAAAGACGGAGAAACCTACGGTCTGCAACAGGTTATGGGTGCTGCACTGAATGCAGTGCGACAACATAACATCTTTAATGACAATATCTTAGCTTTTACTCTTGTGCTTTCTTTCACTTCCCTGACGCCCGACCAACGGGTATTCCACAGTCCCTTGCGTTCTAGGGGTTTACGACGCATGCCTGGCGGTTGGCGCCTGGCCTGTGCTAGCGTGACTGCTGCCTTGGAGGTGGAGCATGAGCATTGCAAAGCTGGGCGAGTCGTCACCGCGGCTGGGTGAGCGCGTTTTCGTGGCTGCCAACGCCACGGTCGTCGGCGACGTGGAGCTCGGAGATGACGTCTCCATCTGGTTCGGGGCTGTGCTGCGCGCGGACCTGCACCGTATCCGTATCGGCGCCCGCTCCAATATTCAGGACAACGCGGTCGTGCACGTGGACTCGCCCGACGCCCCGACGATCGTGGCCGAGGACGTGACCGTCGGGCACGCCGCCATCCTTCACGGCTGTCGGGTGGAGCGTGGCGCCTTGGTGGGGATGCACTCGACGGTTCTCGACCACGCGGTGGTCGGCGAGGAAGCGATCGTGGCCGCCGGGGCGTTGGTGCCTCCCGGCATGCACGTCCCTCCCCGCACCCTGGTGGCCGGCGTGCCGGCCAAGGTGCGGCGGGAGCTGGAGCCGGGCGAGGTCGAACGTTTGCGGCGGGGTCCCCAGGTGTACGTCACGCTCAAAGACCGCTTCTTGGCCGAAAAGGGAGGAGGGGTGGAGGGAGCCGGGTAATGATCCAGCGACCGCGCGGGACGCGCGATCTCCTGCCGCCGGAGTCGAGGCTGTGGCAAGCTGTCGAGCAGACAGCCAGAGCGGTGTTCGGAGCGTTCGGGGCCGACGAGGTGCGGACCCCGGCGTTCGAGCCCACCGAGCTGTTCGTGCGCTCGGTCGGGGAGACGACCGATATCGTTCACAAGGAGATGTACACCTTCGAGGATCGCAAGGGGCGCTCGCTGACCCTCAGGCCCGAGGGTACGGCAGGCGTAGCCCGGGCGTGGATCGAGAACCGCCTGCACGACCGCTCGCATCCGCTGCGGCTCTACTACATCGGCCCGATGTTTCGCTACGAGCGGATGCAGGCCGGACGGTACCGGCAGTTCTCGCAAATCGGGCTCGAGCTGCTGGGGGCCGACTCACCGCTCGCCGACGCCGAGCTGCTGCTGGTCCTCCATGAGCTGTTCACACGGCTCGGGTTCGACGACCTCCAGGTCCACCTCAACAACCTCGGAGACCCCGAGGACCGCCCCCGTTACCAGCAGCTCGTGCGGGAGACCTTGGCCGCCAGCCGCGAGGCGTTGTGCTCGGACTGCCAGCGCCGCCTGGATGAGAACCCGTTGCGGGTCCTCGATTGCAAGGTGCCGTCCTGCCAGGTGATCGTGGCCGATGTGCCGCCCGTCTCGACGGTGGCGAGCGAGGCATCCCGTGCCCATGTGGTGGCGGTCGAGGACCAGCTCGATCGCCTGGGCGTGCCGTTCGTGCGCAACCCGCGGCTGGTTCGCGGCCTCGACTACTATCTGCGAACCGTGTTCGAGGTGGTGTCACCAAAGCTCGGCACCAACGCGGTGCTGTGCGGTGGGGGCCGCTACGATCGCCTGATCTCGGACCTCGGTGGCCCGGCGGTGCCTGGCTCCGGCTTCGCCATCGGTGAGGACCGGCTCGTCGACCTGCTCCCTGATGGGTTCAAGGTCCGAGTACTGGGCCTGCGGCGGCTCTACCTCGTGCCGCTGGGGGGTGCGGCCCGGGCCGAGGCGTTGCGACTGGCGCGGGACTGGACGCGCGCCGGCGTGGTGCTGGAGGTGGAGCTCACCGGCCGCTCCCTCAAGGCCGCCCTCAAGCGCGCCGACAAGGAGGGGTTCGCAGCCGTGGCGATCCTCGGCGATGACGAGCTCGCGGCGGGAACGGTGGCGATCCGGGAGCTGGCCACGAGCTCACAGGAGGTCATGAGCCCGGCCGAGGTCCCCGCCTGGTGGGCCGGGCGCTCGTGAGCCGGTAGCAGTGAGTACGCCTCGCTTTCGGGGGTGTCCCTCGCGACTGCCTCATTCGACCCGAACCGGTTCGGGCTCGGAATCGGCGTGGGGGCGAGAGTCCGGCGATGGTCCCGAGGGGTTCCTGAACGCGGTGCCGAAGGCATGGGCGGTCACACAGTGGGCCAGAAACCGTGCCGGGACGACCCCGAGGCAGCACAGCAACAGGCCGAGCTGGGCCAGGATCTCGGCCGCAAAGGCGACCAGGAACGCGAGCACATAGGGACCAGCGGCGCGGCGCAGGCGGGCGAACACGCGAGGGAGGTCAAACGCGGCAGCCGGGTCGTCCTCGGTGATCGCGGCGACCAGTGCTGCGGGTAGCAACGCGAGGGTGGCGGCGAAAGCGGGGAGGGCAACGGTCAGCATCCCGAGCCCGGCCGCCACCGCTCCACCGAGCTCCAGCAGGACGAACCAGGTCACGAACGAGACGACGGCTGCCGGCAGGCAGAAACCGACCGCTACCAACCACAGCGTCGCCCCAGCCACGAGATCGGTCCCGATCGCCTCCCACGCAGGGAGACCGACCACGGAGCCCGTGGCTGCCGCGCGCACGACGCGGCGCAGGTATCCCAGGACCACGAAACGGGCGGCAAGAGCCAGCACGATCGTCGGCACGAGCACAGCCGGCAGGTGGTACGGCTCCTCGCCGAGGTGCCGGAGCCGCACCAGCACGGGCAGCGCGATCAGAACCGGGACGAGCTCGAAGCCGGCCCCGATCATTACCCGGCGCAGCCAACCCGGCTGGCGAAACGCGAAGGTGAAGCTCTCCGTCACCGGCCCTCCGCTCGTCCTACGCCGTGGGCAGGCGATGGTTTCCTGTATCCTCGTGGCAAGACCACCAGCGTTCGGTCAAACGGCATCCAGACCGACGCGTTGTTCTCGCGGCACAGGATGCCGCGGCTGGGAGGGGCGATGCTGGAGATGATCATCGCTGGCGGCCAGACCGGCGTCGATAGGGCCGCCCTCGATGCGGCGCTCGAGCTCGGGTTTCGCTGCGGCGGCTGGTGCCCTCGCGGCCGAAAGGCCGAGGACGGCCGCATCCCAATGTGCTACCCGCTGCGCGAGACGCCCGACGCCGACTACCGCTCGCGCACCGAGTGGAACGTCCGCGACGCCGATGCCACGCTCGTCCTCGTCTGGGGACCCGGAAGCGGTGGCACGCAACTTTCCATCAACCTCGCCCAGTGGCTCGACAAGCCGCTCCTGGTGGTCGACCTGGCGGTCGATCCCAACCCCGAGGAGGTTCGCGCCTGGCTGGCGAGCGGCGGGTTCGAGAGCCTCAACGTGGCTGGCCCGCGCGAGTCGTCATCCCCGGGTATTCACCGTCTGGCGCACGCTTTCCTCCTCGCCGCTCTGGCGCCCGCCGGCTCCCCGGCCGCTTCCGCCTGACGGTGTCACCGTGCTGGCTGGGCAGGTCGGACGGCGCCTGAGCCTGCGGCCAGCCGGGAAAAGACGCGTGGTCACCCGAGAGCGTCGACGATGCCGACGACGACCGATCGGAGTGGGGCAGTCGAACAGCCAACGATCTGGCGGGCGCCGTTGCCCTCGTCGAGGACCAGGACGCGCTGCCCACGGCCCGCCCCGACGGTGTCCACAGCCACGAGATAGTCACCTGTAGGCTCGCCGTCGGGCGTCTCGCGGTCGACGATCAGCAGCGTACGGCCGTCGAAGAATGGGTGGTTGATGGTGGAGGTGAGCTCCCCAGCGACCCGCCCGACGATCATGCGGTACCTCCGGGGGCGCGGGAGAAGCCATCGACGATGCCGACGATCGCGTGGTCCACGGGGACGAAAGACGGCTCGAGCAACAGCGCAGCTTCTCGTCCACCCTCGAAGTAGACCAGCTCGCCGGGGCCGGCCATGCGGGTCGGGTCGGCAGCCACGATCGCTCGCCCTCGGGGCCGGCCCTCGCGGTCGAGCGGCTGCACGACCAGCATCGGTACCCCGCGCAGGCCCTCGTAGACGACGCAGGGAATCACGGTGCCGATGACGCGCCCGAGAAGCATCAGCCCTTCTCCCCCTCCAGCTCCACCAGGGGAGCATGGTCGAACCGGGTCAAGGGCGCCGCCTGCTCGAGCGTGGCGCCGTGGGGCCCGGCGATGATCCGTACCCGCAAGGCCGAGCCCAGGCTCGCCAGCTCGTCTGTCGCTAGCTCGACCGCGGCCTCGAGGTCGTGAAGCTCACCGGTCAGCACGACGAGGCCTTTGCCGGCCAGCCCCGAGTCCGCGAGCCGGATCTCAGCCAGCTCGACGTGGGCGCCCTTGAGGGCCCGCTCGGCAGCGCGCACCGCCGACGCCACGGTGTCGGTTTCGAGCAGGCACAACGCCGCGTGCGGGATCCGCCGTTTTCCTTCGATCCCGGCCAGCAGGTGCGGGTGCACATCGGCCAGGAAGACGTGGTCCAAGACGGCGGCCGCGCCGGCTTCGAGGCCAGCCTTGACAGCCTCCGCGACGGCGGCCGTGCTGCCACCGATGAGGGTGAGGAACCGCCCTCTGGTCACCGACCCGGAGCGCACGAAAGCGATCGGAGCACGCTTGACCATCGCATCGGTGGCGGCGACGCCAGCCGGGATCTCCTGGAACTCCACAACGGCGATGGCGGCGACCGCTTTCATCAGGTGATCCGGAAGTGATCCACGAGCACGCATCGCCGTTGCCGGGAAAAGCTGCGCGGAGTGGTGAGACCCTCGCCGGTAGGGCTGGCGATGGTGAACGAGCAGACGCCCTCGCCATCCAGGCCGAGCCCCGCCTGTGACCGGCCGTTCTTGACGAAGATGCTGCAATCGCAGAGCCGGGCCATCCGACTCAGGCGGTCGAGGTGGCGGGAGTGCATCACGGAGGTGTGTCGGTTGCCACCCTCGACCTGCACCGCGAGGTCGATGGCGAAGTCGGCGTTGGGGACGCGACAGATCGGCAGCACCGGCATCATCTGCTCGGTCCACAGCAAGGGGTGGTCGACGTCGACCTCGACCACGACGAGGCGCAGGGAGTCGGGCGCCGAGATGCCCAGCTTGCCCAGGATCACGTTGGCGTTGCGCCCGATCAGCTCGCGGTTGATCTCGGCCTCGTGGCGGGGCCCGTGCTGCCGAGCGAAGACGACTTTCTCCAGGGCCGGAAGCTGGTGCGGGCCGAGCACCACGACCTCGAGCCGGCGCAGGGCGGCGAGGAAGGTGTCAGCGGCGGCCGCGGTGACCAGAACCTCCTTCTCGTCGACGCAGATGATGTTGTTGTCGGTCGACGCTCCGGCGACCACGTCGCGAGCCGCCTTGTCGAGGTCGGCCGTCTCGTCGACCACCGCCGGTGGGTTGCCCGGTCCGGCGCAGATCGCTCGCTTGCCCGAGGCCATCGCTGCCTTGACGACCCCACCGCCGCCGGTCACGACGAGCAGGCGGATGCCGCGATGCTGCATGAGCTGACTGGCCGTCTCGATGCTCGAGGCCGACACGCACGTCACGACGTTGGGTGGGCCACCGGCAGCGACGATCGCCTTGTTGAGCAGCACCACGGTGTGCATCGAGCATTCCCTGGCCGTCGGATGGACGTTGAACACCACGGTGTTGCCCGCTGCGATCATGCCGATGGTGTTGCAGATGATGGTCGAGGTGGGGTTGGTGCACGGGGTGATGGCGCCGATGACGCCGAACGGCGCTGGCTCCGTGAGCGTCAGGCCGTGATCGCCCGACACCGCGACCGGCTCGAGATCCTCGAGACCCGGCGTTTTCTCGGTGACCAGGCGGTTTTTCACGACCTTGTCGCTGACCCGACCGAGTCCGGTCTCACGGTGGGCGGTCCGAGCCAGCTCCTCGGCGGCAGCGAGCATCGCCACCCGGATCGCGGCGATGATCCGCGCCCGCGTGGCGAGAGGGAGAGCCACGAACGACGGCTGGGCCACGTGGGCCGCTGCCACGGCCTCGTCGACGCTGGGGAAGAGGCCGACGGCACCAGGTTGCACCACCGTGCCGGTGGGCTTCCCCGCCTCCGGGACGGCGAGGTCGCCCGCGATCCGCCGCGCGATGGCCTCGATCTCACGGTCCGACAGGCGCGTCGTCATTTCCTGTACTTGGTCTGCCCGTCGATGGCCCACGAGTCGACGATCGCCATTACCACGGCATCCACTGGCCGCTTGTCGGTTGCCACCGTTTGCCGAGCCGAGCTCCCCGAGGCGATGAGCACGATCTCGTCGGGGCCAGCGCCTACCGCATCGGCGGCGACGAGGTGGGCGCCGAGTGCGCGCCCTTCCTCGTCGAGCGGCCGCACGAGCAACAGCTTGAGGCCGTCGAGCGAAGGCTCCTTGCGGGTCGCCACGACGGTTCCCACCACCTTGGCAAGGACCATCTCTCACCCCTTCCCATGCAGCCACCCGGCGTCGCGCGCCTATTGCGAGCCCTGCGCCTCCTCTTGGCGACCCAGCGGCAGGACGAGATCGACGTTCTGGTGTGGACGCGCGATGATGTGAACGGCGACCAGCTCGCCCACGCGGCCGGCCGCGATCTGGGCGGCGTCGCACCCCGCCTTCACGGCCGCCACGTCGCCCCGGATGATCACGGTCACGTAACCGCCGCCGGTCTTCTCGTACGAGACGAGCGCCACCTTGGCGGCCTTGACGGCCGCATCGGCGGCCTCCACCACGGCCGGAAAGGACCTGGTTTCGATCATGCCCAACGCCTCGGTCATTGCCTACCTCCTTCGCTGATCTGGCCGCTCCTCAGCGCTCGCTGCCGCGCCCGGGTCGGCCCTTGATCGCAGCGATTGCGGCCTCGGCGGCCCGGTAGCCGATATCGATATCCTTCTCCTCGCCCCCGAGGTACAGACGTCCGAAGCTGCCGATCGCACGCACCTCGAGGATATTGATGTTGGCCGCTTTTTCGGCCTCGTTGGCGGCGATCGCGGCGTACCCGGCCGGCGCCACCTCCATCACGTACAGCGTCTGCCCTGGGAGGATCATATCGCCGTGGCGGGAGCGGTTGATGAGCTGGGCGTGGTACGGCGAGAGGTTGCGGACGATCTGGCTCGAGACCACCTCGGGCTTGATCCGATCCTCTTCCTCCACGCCCAGGGCGGAGAGGATCGCCGCCCCTGCCTGCCGGACGTCGGCTTGCGAATCGGAGTGCAGCTCGAGCATGCCGTAAAGGCGCTCGATGATGAGCATGCCGGGGCGCACGTCGGTTGCCTTGAGCGCCACGTCGGTCACCCGCATGATGTCCATGCCCGGCGCGATCTCCACGAACAGCGCCGCCTGGCCCGGGGTGGGGAGGAACCCCTGCGCCACCGAGGCCACGAACGACGCGTGCTGGGGTTGGAGCGAGTCGATGAACACATAGCAACGCAGCTCAGTCATGACCTCACCCCTTGCCGCCGGCCAGCCTGGCGGCCTCTTCGACGATCTTGACGCTGTTGGACGAGCCGATGCGCGTGGCTCCGGCCTCGAGCATCCGCACCGCGTCGGCGTAGGTGCGGACCCCGCCAGAGGCTTTCACGCCCAACCGGCGCGGCGCCACGGTGCGGGCCATCAGCACGATGTCCTCGGCCGTCGCGCCGCCCGAGGAGAACCCGGTCGAGGTCTTCACGAAGTCGGCTCCGGCCCGCATCGACAGCTCACAGGCGCGGACCTTCTCTTCGTCGGTCAGCAAAACCGTCTCCAAGATGACCTTGGAGAGTGCCCGGCCGTCCTTGCACGCCTCGACGACCGCGCGGATGTCGCGCAGCACCAGCTCATCGTCGCCGCCCTTGAGGGCGCCGATGTTGATGACCATGTCGATCTCGCGGGCGCCCTCGCGGATGGCGCGCCGGGCTTCGAGGGCCTTGATCTCGGACGTCTGTGCCCCGAGCGGGAAGCCGACCACCGCGCACACCTTCACCGAGGTGCCGCGCACCAGCGAGGCGGCGAGCGGCACATGGGCCGGGTTGACGCAGACCGAGAAGAAGTGATGCTGGACCGCCTCGCGGCAGAGCTTCTCGACGTCGCTGCGGGTGGCATCGGGCCGCAGCAGGGTGTGGTCGATGAGCTTCGCCAGCTCGGCCGGCGGAAGGGCGGGCCGAGTGGCGCCCTGGCCGCCCGCCAGAAGCTGCTTCACGCGGTCCGCGATGCGCCGGACGTCCTCCCCCGAAAGCTCGGCCGTCCCCGCCTCCAGGTCGCGGATCTGCTGGACCCGGCGCCGGTGGCGCTCCTCGGTGCACTCTGCGGCCAGGAAGACGCGGACAATGGCCTCTGCGAGGGAGGTATCGACGTGTGCCGCGCCGAGCGTCAGCACGTTCGCGCCGTTGTGCTCGCGGGCGTTGCGGGCGAGCGCCTCGGTGTAGCAGGCGGCTGCCAGAACGCCGGGGATCTTGTTGGCCGCCATGGCCGAGCCGATGCCGGCTCCGTCGACCATGATCCCGAGCTCGCACCGACCGCTCGCCACTCGGCGGGCGACCTCGGCGGCGAAGAGCGGGTAGTCGACCGGGTCCTTGCCGGTGGTCCCGCAGTCCTCGACCCGATGGCCCAGGCCGGCAAGGAGCTGCGTGAGGCGTTGCTTGAGCTCGAAGCCACCGTGGTCGGCGCCGAGCGCGACGGTGAGCGGATGCTTCATGGGCCGGATGGTACCTCATCCGGGGGAAGCCGCCAACCTACCTCGAAGCTGCGACTTGCACGCTTTGTAGCGAGACGGCGGTTGGCTTCGGTGGCGTCCGCGTCGGCTGATGATGGCGTCAAGATCTGGCCACACGGGGGAGAAGAAGGTATGGGCAGTGGGTGTGCGGGGTTGGGGCGCGGTGAGAAGCCCGCGGCCCTCAACCGGGCAGACGGGGGGCGGTCGGCTCTTGACATCCTCCCGGGCCAGTCGCATAGTGTGCCGGGCGTAGGAGGAGGGCTTCCAAACGGGCGGTTGCCAGCATTGGGGTACCGGATTGGATAGCTGTCGCCCTCTGGAGTCACCAGCAGTTAGCCGTTACTGGAGATCAGCCGCCGCGTGAGGAGACCTGAGGTTGACGCAGAGATGCTGCCAGGGAACAGAAGGTCGCTTTCCTTTTGCGTCCGCGAGCCAGTCTGCGACATCCCATTGATTGCTCCCTTTTGGAGGAAAGCCGGTATGCGCAAGGTCGCCGTTCCCCCAATCCTGATGGTGCTGGTCGCAGCGCTCTCGCTCAGCGGCTGCGATACCCTCAAGGCCCGTATCGAGCTCAATAAGGGCAACCAGCACTACAAGAACGAGAAGTACAGGGATGCTCTCATTCAATTCCAGAAGGGGCTGCAGCTCGATCCGAGCCTGAAGTTCGCGTGGCGATCGGTGGCCCTGAGCGCCATGACGCTGTACCGTCCCGGCGTCGATACCAAGGAGAACCAGGACTTCGCCGAGGTCGCCATCGACGCCTTCAAGAAGTATCTGGCCGCCTATCCGGACGACGTCAAGGCGCAAGAGTTCCTGGTCGGAACCTACGTCAACGCCGGAAAGTTCGACGAGGTGCTCAAGTACCTCGAGGCCGAGGTCAAGAAGACCCCGGGGGACCTCAAGAGCCACAAGGCCATTGTCTCGATTTACCTGCGGACTCAGCGGATCCCCCAGGCCTATGAGTGGGTCAAGGCGCACATCCCCAACGCCGATGCGGAGCCCTACTACCTCGTCTCCGTCTACTGCTGGGACAAGGCGTTCCGGGATGCAAGCATCACTCCCGAGGAGCGGTCGCAGTTCGTCGAGATGGGGTTGGAGTCGGCGGACAAGGCTTTGCAGCTCAACCCCGACTACTTCGAGGCGATGGTCTACACCAACCTCCTCTACCGCGAGAAGGCCAAGCTGCAGACCGACGAGGCCCTCAAGACCCAGTACTTCGACAAGGCCGAGGAGTTCCGCACGAAGGCCATGGACCTGCGTGAGAGGCTGAAGGCGCAAGGCTCGGGCTTCGGCGCCAAGTGAGGACGGGGGAGCCATGTTCGAGGAGAACCTGATCGCATCCAAGAAGCAGAAGCGCAACAAGAACCAGTTGCTCACCCTGCCGATCGCCGTCATTATCCACGTCGCTGCCATTGGCGGCTATCTCCTTGCCCAGGTGTGGCAGGTGAGTGAGGTACCCGAGCCGCCGCTGCAGGTGAGCTTCTACGCCGCTCCACCGCCACCGCCGCCGCCGCCCGCGCCCCCCAAGGCCGCTGCTGCGGCACCCAAGGCGGTGGTGCAGCAGGCGCCGGCCAACGCACCGGTCGTGCAGCCGGTGGAGATCCCGGACAAGATCGTGCCGGCGACGTCGGGTGGTGGCGGGGGAGTTGAGGGTGGGG
>JAAYVZ010000153.1 GCA_012516935.1 Holophagae bacterium | reverse complement strand
TCGCCGGTCTTTTCCTGGCGGGCGTGGCGACCGCGTCCAACATGGGGTTTGCGCTCAACCTGTCGCTGCCGGTCGAGGGCAGCCCGAGCCGGCACTGGGTGTCGCTGCCGTGGGTGTACGCGCCGACCACGGCGAAGGCGCTGTGCGCCGACCTCGGGGGCAGCACCAAGGTGGCGAGCGTGTGGCGATGGGACGAGGCCAGCTCGTCCTTCGTCTCCCATGCCTGCGCCTCGGCGACCGACGGCTTCTCGCTGGTCAAAGGGGTTGCCTACGGTGTGCAGAACGCCCCCGGCCAGACCGTTAGGGCGCGCGTCGTCGGGTCACGGGCGCTCTCCTTGTCTTTGATCCAAATCATCCGCGTTCGTCGTGTTCTCGTGATTTCTGAGACGACCGGGAATGTGATGGGGATCACATTGGGGGGGTGACAGGCTGAGGGATCGAGCGTAGGGTGGTTGCATCGAGACACGCAGGGAGATCGCGATGACCCAACACCTGCCGCGCCTGATCGTGACCCTGGCAGTGGTCGCTCTCGGCCAGGTCCTGGTGGCGCATGCCGGCGAGGCACCCGCAGCGGAGCGAGCCGTCACCGTCGAGAAGAACATCGGAGCCCAGGTGTCGCCGGCTGAGAGATCCCCACAAGTGGTCCTTGATGCCCACCCGCTGGAGATCGGCGATGGCGCGACTGCCCTTCCCGCCGGAGCAGCGATTGCGGCAGCTCCGCCCGCGCCGACGGCGGCCGAGCCGATCACCCTCGTGATCTCGAAGATCTCCGACGACTTGCTCGGTCTGGCGTGGTCCGGCCAGGAGGGGCCGGTTGACGTGGTCGGATCCTGGGATCGTGCGTGGCGAACGGCCGAGAGCTTCGCATTGGGACTAACCGCATCGACATTGGAAGTGCCGCACTACGACGTGGGCATGCAGGTTCAGTACTTCGCGGTGACTGACGGGAGGACGATCAGCCCGGCGGAGCAGAACCTGGGCTTCAACCCCCGGGTAGCGCCCGTGGTACCGAGCTTCTCCACTCCCGAGGTGTGGTGGGGCGACCCACTCCAGTTCCAGACGACGGGCATCGATCCGATCCGTGAAGCCAACCGGCTCGAGATCCCCTATCAGGCGATTGCCCCCGAGGCGACAGGCTTCAACCACCCGCCTGGAGCAGTCAAGTTCATCGTGCCCGATGACGCCCGCGGGGGATTCGTATTCCTGCATGCCAACAATAGGATATCGACCAACGGTGTCTGGCTGACCCTGCGTCCGCGTTTCACCGACGAGATGCCGCCGAATACCCCGATCACGTTCAGCAACATCACGTCGGTCGCCTGGGTGAGCTGTGGGGGGGGCCGACTTCCTGTACGTCGCTGAGGCCCAGGGCATCTGGCGGTTGTCGATGATGAAGACCATGCCGACCGCGCGCAAGGTGGGCGGTGTCAGCCCCGGGCGCTACTTCCTCAGCCGCGCCATGAGCAACAACTGGGTACTGTTCATCTCGGGCGCTCAGGGCAACCCGCCGGTACAGTACTTCGATGGCTGTGCAGGCTCACCACTCGCCGGTCTGTGGGCACAGACCACCGACAACGGCTTCACCCGCAGCTTCCGAGCAACGGGGATCGCTGCTCGGCCGGACGGGGGCTTCGCCTACCTTGCCGACGCATTGCAGGGCTACACCATTCGCGTGCCCTTCAATGCCGGCGCTGGGAGCAGCCCCATAGAGGACCGCTGGGGAGGGAACACCGTGCTGTCGTTCGCCGACCCGGCGGGCATCGACGCCGCGACCAGCGGAGCGCTGCTGGTGACGACCGAGAGCCCGAGGGCGACGTACCTCATTCCCGCCGCGGGCGGAGCCACGTACCAGGACCAGGTCAGCGATAAGGTGATTCACTCCCTGCAGATCGACCACGACGTCTCGGACGCCAGCTTTCACCGCAACTACGCGACGGGCAATCAGGGGATCGCCCTGGTGCGCAACCGGACAACGCGCATGGGCGGGTTGGTGTTTGCCCTGAGCGACCGGGTCGTAGTCGAGCCGAACCGGCACTACGAGGCCACGAACCCGTGGCCGACGCGGGTGCTGCTGTCGAACACGGTCCACGACGACGTGCATAGCCCATATCCGTCGGGGTTCCAAACCGCGGACCGCATCGTGCGGATCGAGTTCAGAGGCTGGGCAGGTGTCACACAGTACCTGCGCGTGGTCGACCCGCCCGACACCGCACCCTATGCACCGGTCCCGACGCCGCCCGCGTACTACGCGGACGACAACACGGCGACCGTGTTGGGCGCCACCGACTGGGGCCTGACCACCGATCCTGCGGGAGTGAACCCTGCACCGCAAAAATGCCTGGCGGTGACTCCGCCTTCTAACACCGTGCCGGCGACCGTCTACCTCAAGGTGCCGGCCCACTTCGCCGGCGACAACTTCCGCATCGAGGTGAGCAAGCAGGACTGGGGCGCCGCCTGCGACGCGGCCAATACCGTGGAGTTCGTCACCCCGCGCTACACCTCCTGGAAGCGGATCTTCATCGAGAGAGACCCGATGTTTCGGTACGGGGGGCTGCTCTCGGCGGATGCGACACCCCTCGCAACCTCGGTTTCGGTAGCAAAGACCTGGGACCCGGATCACGGGCACTACCGTGCACTCGACGGGCTGGATACCATAGGACTGAAGGTCGCCATCTTCGACGCCGACCAGCCCTACGACGGTCCCAACGGTGGTGCTGCACGAGACCGCGTGTGTTCGGGGGTGGGATAGTCAGGAGCGCAGTGACGAGAATGCTGACCGCTACACCCTGGATATCGGGCTGGTGAGTGGCACCGCCTGTCTGCCGCAGAGCCCACTCGTTCACTCCCGTACCTTTGTTGCGTCGCACCTTAGAGACCCAGCCTCCAATCAGTGGGCGTTCGTGCAAGGGCGTTCGGCGGGCATCGGCGTTATCGGTAGGGTCGGGGGATCGAGCCCGTGCAATCCGGAGCTCAACCAGGCCAACGACGACTCGTGCTACTACGACCACTCTCTGGGCAAGATCAACGAGACGTTTGAGGACGCGTTCATTGAGGTGGTGGCGCCTGACGCCGGCAGGTCGGTGCTTCCGTTCGTCGGGCGGCCCTGGATCGAGGTGGCCGGCAAGCAGGGGGATGACGACGCGTCCAAGGTCCTCATGAGCCGGTTCAGCCAAATCTGGTTCCATCACTTCGTCGCCGCCCCGGGCCTCTCGCCGCCTGCCGCACAGTCCCAGAACTACTTCCACTTCGTAGCAGCGCCCATGTATCGGGTCGGGACTGGGCGTCGGTTTGGACTCACCTCACCCTTGCGTGACTGGATCTTCATACACGTGGGCTCGGCCGAAGCCGAGGTCAGCGAGCAGAGCGGTGACCTGAAGGCTCTCCGCAACTCACTGTATCACACCTCGGTTCATGAGCTGGGACACGTTTTCTGGGTCAATTGGTGCGCGGCGACCAACAAGTACCACGACTCGCGGATGGCGTGGTGCTCGAACCAGGCCTGTGGCAGCGGGCTGTCCGGTTCCTTCAACTGCCCCATGAACAGCGGCGGCTACGCTCAGAGAACGGACGGCGTCGAGAGGTTCTGTCAGGAGCCGGCGGGAGCAGGCGACCTGTGGACTGGCGACCTGGAGTGCATCCCGTCGGGGCAGCCACCGACCAGCAACGGAGCGATCCGCACCAGGACCGACCCGGAGTAGGAGATCGACCATGTTGAGCCGACCAGTACTCTGTGCCTCCTTGGTTGCCGCACTAACCGCACCTGTGGGTCGCGCGGCGGCGCCGCCGCCGGGCCCTGTGCTCACGATTCGCCTCTCCGCCCCCGAGATCGTCGCCGGCGAGCCGTTGTGGGCGTGGGCCGAGCTCTACAACCCGGGCTCGAAAGAAATTGTGGCGATGAGCCTCTGTCCTAGCCTGGGCTGGTACGTTGTCGCGCCGGGGGTCGTACCTTCTGTGACAACCTCCACTTCAGAGATCTTCTGGCCGGCGAGTCCGCCGAAGGAGCTGGAAGCGCTACGGCCAGGCGCTCGAGTCAACGCGCGAGCGGCGTCGGCCGAGATCGCTAGCCCGGAATTGCGGGAAGTTGGCGAGCATGACGTCATTGGCGAGATCAAGTATCCTGAGTGGCCGTGGACCCCGCCAGCGCCGGACGGCTACTTGTCAGGTGTGCTGCGTTCGGTGCCGGTGCGTGTGGTGGTGAAAGAACCTCAGGGCGTCGATCGAGAGGCGTTCGAAGCGTACGGCGGTCAGCCTCTGGAGCTGGGCCAAGAGGAGCTGCTCGTGAAGTTCCCTACGTCCACGTACTCCGGCTATCAACTACTCTACGCATCTGGTCTACCGCATGGCCCACTAGGGCTGATCCGCTCGCGGGATGATTGGGAACGCAAGATTCAGCGCGTGATGCCCTCGGCTAGAGACGAGATTCGAGCGTGGCGGGACAAGGAAGAGGCGCGGGCCAGGGACCAGATGACCTCCGTGGAGGTCTTCTTGTCCGCGCATCCGAGCTTTGCCCTGGGAGGGTGGCTCCGACTGCAGAAGGCCAGCCTGCTCGCCTATTTTGGCCGATACGAGGACGCTCGATTTCTCACCAAGCAGGTGATCGCGGAAGAGAAGGACAGCGACAAAGGCAAGGAAGCGAAGGCGTTCCTGGCCTACCTGGCGGAGAAGGGCTACCTCAAGCCCGAGTGAGGAGGTCGACCATGTGTCCCCTGCGCCGCACTGCAATCGCCTGCAACACAAGCACAGCCTGGCATTGTGAACGGAACGCGTGGTGCAGCGACGGCCACTGCGGGAAGAGCGATGGGATCTTCGAGTGCACGATGCACTTCCTCAGTCCCGAAGACCAGCGCAAGGATGACGTCGACCGGTTCTGCAAGGAGGACTTGCTGCTGGGCGACCCGACATGTACGTCGTGGGACCCAGGTCAGCCTCGACCTGGTGCTGTGCGCACGACTGCGGATCCGAAGTAGAGGAGGCTCGCAATGCGATTGACCATGACACTGCTCTCGACGCTAGCGCTCCTCATCCCAGCAGCTTGCGCTGCGGGCGGGAGCTCCCCCGCCCCCCTCGCTTGCTCCACCGTGGCTCTCAAGACGCAGGTGCTGCCTGGGGAGTGGTTCATCATGCGATTCGTCGTGCGAAACGACGGTGGGTCAGTTGTGAAGGTGGTTGGGACCGACCAGTGGGGCACTCACAAGTTCCGATCGCGAGCGGTCGGCGAGGGGTGGCGGGACTGGGGGGATTGGCCGCCGGAAGGCGTGCCCTCTGGGGACCCACCGTTCTCCGAGCTGAAGCCGGGAGAGGTTGTTGAGAAGGTGCATCTGTTACAGCCGAACTGGCTGCACTACCCACCGGGGAAGTACGAGGCCCAGCTCATCATCGACTACTCTCGTTGGCCGGACTTCACGAAGCCGCCGGCTGGGGCGTGGGCCGGCATCCTCGAGTGCACGCCGGCGCAGATCGAGGTGGTCGAGCCGACGGGGGTGGACAAGGAGGTGTTCGACGCGAGGGGTCCCTATCCGCTTTCCGGCGGCGGGAAGATCACGATCGTCGAGAAGTACCCGACGTCCATCTATGCGGGCTACGTGCTCCTGGGCAGCTTCTCGTTCGAGGTCACACCGTCGAGTGCGCTGCTGAGGGGGGAGGACAACCGACGCGGGCCCGCCTCGGAGTCTGCCGTTGGCATTGCGCAGCGGGCACATGAGATCGAGCGCGACGACAGGCTGGCACGCGTGCTACTCAGCGGGCTCGAGGCGTTCCTCGGGGCGCATCCGGACTTTCCGCTCCGGTCGCGGCTCGAGGCGAAACGCGCCGGACTGCTCGCTTACTTCGAGCGGTACGACGAGGCAAGAGCGCTCGCCAAGAAGGCGTTGGCCGAGGAGGAGAACCCGATGTGGCACGAGGAAGGTCGAAGGTTCCTCGACCTGCTCGTCGAGAAGGGCTACCTCAAGCCCGAGTGAGGAGGTCGACCATGCGCTGCCGACACCGAACCGCCTTCGCCACGGCTGCCGCCCTCGCCGGTCTTTTCCTGGCGGGCGTGGCGACCGCGTCCAACATGGGGTTTGCGCTCAACCTGTCGCTGCCGGTCGAGGGCAGCCCGAGCCGGCACTGGGTGTCGCTGCCGTGGGTGTACGCGCCGACCACCGCGAAGGCGCTGTGCGCCGACCTCGGGGGCAGCACCAAGGTGGCGAGCGTGTGGCGATGGGACGAGGCCAGCTCGTCCTTCGTCTCCCATGCCTGCACGTTCACCACGGACGGCTTCTCGCTGGTCAAGGGGGTTGCCTACGGGGTGCAGAACGCCCCCGGCCAGACCGTCACGGCGC
>JAAYVZ010000152.1 GCA_012516935.1 Holophagae bacterium | reverse complement strand
CTGGTTCAACCGCTTCCGGAAGCTCCTTGTCCGATTCGAGAAGCTCCACGACAGCTACCTCGCCCTCGTCCATCTCGCCGCAGCCATCATCGCCTTCCGCAAAGTCGCACCTATTTATGGATAGGCTCTAAGAAATGGCCTCTTGGGCTGTTGATAAGTATTTGTTCTCCAAAGCAATGGCCCACTATCTCGACCGCCGAACTCACCGAAACAGGTGTCCCCGTGTTCGGTGCGAATGGCTTTATCGGTTACTACACCGAATTTAACCACGAAAAGCCAACTGTCTTAATCACTTGCCGAGGGGCTACCTGCGGGACTATCAATATCTCGCCACCGAAGTGTTACGTCACCGGGAATGCCATGGCTCTAGATGATCCAGACCCCAACCGAATAAGAATCGAATATCTTGCAGCCGCCCTGAAGCTGCGCGGAATGGTGGACACAATTTCTGGGTCCGCCCAGCCTCAAATCACCCGGCAGAGCCTTGAGCATGTGAAGCTGCCGCTTCCGCCCCTTGCCTTGCAGAACGAGTATGCACGAATTGGCACCGAGGTCGCGGAGGTGAAGTCAGGTCAACAGGAGTCACTGTCGAAACTCGATGCTCTTTTTGCCTCCCTCCAGCATCGCGCCTTCCGTGGAGAGCTGTAGCCGTGGCGTTCGTCCCGCGCTTCACCATCACCAATCCGATCACGGCCACACTCACGGCGATCGAGCGGGCACGCGGGTTCCTGGAGGCGCCGACGCTGTCGGTGTAGTGGATCGAGCGCATGAGCCAGTGGGCGTTGGTCCTCAAAGCGTACCACAATCGAAGAGATCGCCGCCCTTGTGCCGGGGGTCACGCGACGCACGTCTCAGCGCGATTTGTGGGCACTCGTCGAAAAGAAAACCGTGGCCGCTGAAGAAGCCGCCAGAGCCAGGCGTTATTGCGTGCAGGACAACGGGCCACGGTGAATCGCACCAGAATTGCGCCACGTACGCGCCAATGATCGCGCCGGGCACCGGCTCCAGGTGTCCTTGCATTTCTGGAGCGCTGCTCCATAATTGCATGGATGATCCCCCGCCGGCTTCTCGCACCGCTCACGTCCGCCCTGGCCGAAGTCCCGGCGGTGGCGCTGCTGGGACCGCGTCAGGCGGGCAAGACCACGCTGGCGCATGAAGTCGCCCGGACACGGCCGACGGTCTATCTCGATCTGGAGTCCGAAGCCGACCGGGCGAAGCTCTCCGAGCCCGAACTTTACCTGGCGCAGCACGCGGACAAGCTGGTCATCCTCGACGAGATCCAGCGTACCCCGCAGCTTTTCCGGAGCCTGCGCGGGCTCATCGACAAGGGCCGTCGCAGCGGGCGCCGGACGGGCCGCTTCCTGGTCCTGGGCTCGGCGTCGATCGATTTGCTCAAGCAGTCGAGCGAGTCGCTCGCCGGGCGTATCCGCTACCTGGAGCTCGGCCCGCTCGACGCGGGCGAGGTCGGTCAGGAACGCCTCGACGCCGTCTGGCTGCGCGGCGGATTTCCGGAGAGCCTGCTGGCCGCAACCGACGCGGCGAGCCTGCGCTGGCGCACTGACTTCACACGCACCTACCTCGAGCGCGACATCCCGCAGCTCGGGCCGCGTATCCCGGCCGAGACCCTGCGCCGGCTCTGGACGATGCTCGCGCATCAGCAGGGTGGGCTGCTCAACGCGGCGGCGCTGGCTCGCGCCCTGGCCGTGGACGGCAAGACGGTCGCCGCGTATCTCGACCTGCTCGTGGACCTGCTCCTCGTGCGCCGCCTTCCCCCGTGGCACGGCAACGTCCGCAAACGTCTGGTCAAGTCGCCCAAGGTCTACATCCGTGACAGCGGGCTGGTGCACGCGCTGCTCGGGATCGGCGACCGCGAAGCGCTGCTGGCGCACCCGGCTGTGGGCGGGAGCTGGGAGGGCCTGGCGATCGAGTCGCTGATCGCCGCCGCGGCGAGTGCCGCCGAGCCGTACTTCTTCCGCACGGCGGCCGGCGCGGAAATCGACCTGCTGCTGAAGCTCCCCGGCCATCGCCAGCCGTGGGCGATCGAGATCAAGCGCGGGCTCGCGCCGAAGCTGGAGCGTGGCTTCCGCCTGGCCTGCGAAGCCGTTCGGCCGGAGCAGTGCTTCGTGGTCTACGGCGGTGAGGAACGTTTTCCGCTGGCGGAAGACGTGGAGGCGATCTCGCTTTGCGAGCTGTGCGAGGAGCTCTCCGCAGCATGAGCCAGTTCGCCTTCCTCCAGCGCGAATGGGGCGCCGTCTTCGAGGCCGCCTCGAAGGCCGAGGCGGCGGTGCACGCCGATCCGCGTACCGCTTGTTTCTATGCCCGCCGGGCGCTGGAGCTGGCGGTGAGCTGGGCGTTCAAGCACGACGCGGCGCTGAGGCTCCCCTACCAGGACAACCTCTCGGCGCTGATCCACGAGCCGAGCTTCAAGCAGGCGGCCGGTGAGGCGGTGTTCGCCAAGGCACGCGTCGTCAACACGCTCGGCAACCGCGCCGTGCACAGCCTCCGTGCGGTTCCCCAAGCCGACGCTCTCGCCGCGATTCGCGAGCTGTACCACGTGGCCTACTGGTTCGCGCGCACCTACGGCCGCGCCGAGCGGCCGGCGCCGGACCTCGCCTTCGATCCGGCCGCGCTGCCGCGTCCCGCTCGGGCAGCGGCGCAATCGGCCGCGCAGTTGCAGGCGCTGGAAGCGCGCCTGCGGGAGAAGGACGAGAGCCTCGCCACACTCCTCGCTGACAAGACGGCGCTCGACGAGGAGCTGGAGCGCCTGCGCGCGGAAGTCGCCGCGGCGAAGAAGGCGGCGGCGGCGCAACCCGACACGCACGACTACTCGGAGGCCGAGACCCGCGACTACTTCATCGACCTGCTGCTCAAGGAAGCCGGCTGGCCGCTCGACGAGGGCCGCGACCGCGAGCTCGAAGTCGGCGGCATGCCCAACGCGCAGGGCAAGGGGTTCGTGGACTACGTGCTCTGGGGCGACGACGGGCGTCCGCTCGGGCTGGTTGAAGCTAAGCGCACCCGCCGCGACCCGCGCGCCGGACAGCAGCAGGCCAAGCTCTATGCCGATTGCCTGGAGCGGCAGTTCGGCCGGCGGCCGGTGATCTTCTACTCGAACGGCTACGAGCACTGGCTGTGGGACGACCTTCGCTACCCACCGCGCCGCGTGCAGGGGTTTTACACCAAGCAGGAGCTGGAGCTGCTCGTCCAGCGGCGCAGCACCCGCCGGTCGCTCGCCGAGGCGAGGATCGATCCGGCCATCGTCGAGCGTCACTACCAGACCCGCGCCATCCGCCGGATCGCCGAGGCGTTCGAGCGTGACCGTGACCGCAAGGCGTTGCTCGTGATGGCGACCGGCGCCGGCAAGACGCGCACGGTGATCGCTCTGTGCGACTTGCTCATGCGCTGCAACTGGGTCAAGCGCGTGCTGTTCCTGGCCGACCGGGTGGCGCTCGTCAACCAGGCCGTGGGAGCCTTCAAGCGCCACCTCGCCGACGCCTCGCCGGTCAACCTGGTCACGGACAAGGAGGGAGAGGGCCGGGTGTACGTGTCGACCTACCCGACCATGATGGGGTTGATCGACGAAACCCGCGACGGGCAGCGGCGGTTCGGCGTCGGCCACTTCGACCTCGTCATCATCGACGAGGCGCACCGCTCGGTGTTCCACAAGTACCGGGCGATCTTCGAGTACTTCGACGCGCTGCTGGTGGGCCTGACGGCGACTCCCAAGGACGAGGTCGACCGCAACACCTACAGCTTGTTCGACCTCGAAAACGGCGTCCCGACCGATGCCTACTCGCTGGAGGAGGCCGTCCGTGACGGGTTTTTGGTGCCACCGCGGGCCGTGTCGGTGCCGCTCAAGTTCCAGCGCGAGGGAATCACATACGACG
>JAAYVZ010000002.1 GCA_012516935.1 Holophagae bacterium | reverse complement strand
CGCAGCGCTGCCTCGGCCTCGCGCCGCTCGGTGATGTCGATGAGCGCGCCGCGCAGACCCACCGTACGGCCGCCGTCGACGATCGGCTGGGAGCTCGAGCGCACCCACCGGTAGCCACCATCCCGCCCGCGCAGCCGGTACTCGCTGGGGTGGAGCTCCGCCGCCAGCGTGCGTCGAAAGCTCTCGCCGAGCTCGGGGAGGTCCTCCGGGTGGACGAGCTCCGAGAAGTGGCGTCCCACGACATCGGCTGGCCGCAGGCCGAGAACCTGCTCGATCACCGGGCTCACGTAGGTGATCACGCCCGCCGCGCTGAGGGAGAAGATCACTTCGGTGATCTTCTCGACCAGGTCGCGGTACTTCTCCTCGGACTCGCGCAGGGCCTGCTCGGCCGTACGCCGCTCCGTGATATCGGCGATCACGCCGATCACATGACCGAGCGAGCCTATCTGGGCGACACGGACGGCGTGGTCCGAGAACCACCGGTAGCTCCCGTCGGCGACCTGCCAGCGGTACTCGACTCGGGCTTCCCCTCGGGCAATGGCGTCCCGATACAGCCCAACCGCCACGTCGCGGTCGTCGGGGTGAATACGGTTGATCCAGAAGCCCGGCTCCGTCATGAAGCGCTCGGCCGAGAAACCGGTGAAGCGCTCGACGCTCGAGCTCATCCACTGGGCGTCCAACGCAGCCGGGATATCGGCGGTGTAGACCGCCACCGGCACGGCGTCGAGAATCGCCGCCTGGCGGGCCTGACTCTGTTCGAGCTCGGCCATCATCCGCCTGCGCTCGGTGATCTCGCGGAACACCACTTGGATCGCCGGCTGCCCGAGGTAGGTGAACGGCCCAGCGGCCACCTCGACGTCGACGGGGCTTCCGTCGAGCCGTAGAAAACGCTCCTCCAAAAGCGGCTGCGAGCACCCGGTCTCGAGCATGCGCTGCACGCGCTGGCGCACGATGGCGCGGGAGTCCGGGTGGACGAAGTCCAGCAGCGGCTGCCCGATCAATAGATCGGGGTTGTCGGCCCCCAGCATTCTCGCAGCCACCGGGTTGACGAAGACGAGCTGGCCCTGACAGTGGACCGCGATGGCTTCGGGCGACAGCTCGACGAGCTGGCGGTAACGATAGGCGCTCTCCTCGATCGCCTGCTGCGCCTGACGAATCGAGCGCAGATCGTGGAAGATGCCCTGAACGACCAGCCTGCCGCCCAGCTCGATGACGGAGGTGGTGATCTCCACCGGGATACGGTTGCCGTCCCGATCGACGACCTCGGCATCGAAACGGCCGGCGGTCTCGGCGGCGGCGTGGTGGCGAAACACACCCACGAACCGGGCCCGTTCTTCCGGGGGATGGAGGTCGCCTTGGTGCATGAGCCGGACCTCTTCGAGCGAGCGCCCGATCAGCTCCTGTGCCCGCTGGTTGGCGTGCAGCAGCGCCCCGGTCGTGGCGTCGGCAAGGAAGATGGCGACGTTGGCCTGCTCGAGCAGCGCGCGGTATCGTCGTGCCGAGGCCTCCACGTCCTGAACAGCAGCGATGCGGGCGCTGGCGTCGACAACGAGGCCGTCGAAAACCACCCGCCCATCGGCAAGGGGTTGGGCGATCTCAGCCAGCGACACCCAGACGGGTGAGCCGTCGCGGCGACGAAGCTGCAGCACCTGGTCGCGGACCTTGCCCAGGGCCAAGGTCTTGCTGATCGTGTCCTCGCGCTCGCTCGCCACCGCGTAGAGTTCGCGCGTGTTGACGGCGCGGGCCTGTTCGAGAGAGGAGAAGCCGAGGAGCTGAAGAAAGGCGGGATTGGCGTGGAGGAGCTCGCCGTCCGGGGTGCTGCGGAAGGTTCCCACACCGAGGCGATCGAGGAGCTCGGACGAGAGGAATGTGCCGCTGGCGGCGCTGCGAGTTTTCGGATCAGGCATTCCTCCGGAAATGGTAGCAGAAGCAGGCTGGAAGCTTGGTTTCCCGAGGGGGTGTGGGCTGAGCACGCAGCCGCCGGAACCCGGGCATGAGCTCGGGCGTGCCGCAATCGCTTCGCGGAGCAAGGCCTCGAACACGCCTCGCAGACACTCGGGCTCACCCTGATCGGCTGACTGGTGGTGAGGACAAGAAAGGGATCCGGTTCGTCTCGTGGTCCCATTGGGTCGCCGTCAGAGCCGGCGATAGCGAGCCTCACGAGGTCGAAGATCGCGACGACGGGCCAGTCGTGTCGGGTCAGCTCGCGGCTTTTGGCACCGCAGTCGGCGCGGGAAAGCTCGTTGTCGTGGCCGGACGGTACCCTCGCGGTTGGAGAGCCCGCCGTAACCGGCACCGACCAGACGCAGCGCCCGACTAATGGTCGGTCTGAATCCCCTCGGGCCACTGCACGAAGCCGCCGAACGAGAAGACGATATCGGCGTCGTAAGCGGTGGTCGGTCCGTGGCGCCATCCCGACTTGAGGACCGTGAGGTCCTTCCCTCCCGAGTAGACCGTGTAGCTGCTCCCGTTCGCGTTGAGGTCGATCCAAAAAGGCTGCCGCCACGGGTCGCTGCCAGGGATCCGGTGGATGTACGTCGGCACCAGCTCGTGCTCGAGGCTAGCGGCTTCGGTGGTCGTGCCGCGCGGAAAAAAGAGGTTGTCCACCGCATAGGCCTCGACTGCGGCGCCGATGGTGCGCAAGTCGGCCATCGCGCGCCGCTGCCGGCCGCGATCGACGGCGTTGAGAACACGGTGAATGAGGATGGCGGAGAGGATCCCGATGATCGTCACCACGACCATGAGCTCGATCAGGGTGAAGCCACGCTGTGACCGCATCGGCACCTTCCGAGCATCGGCGAGCAAAACTCGCGCCAGCCTTGGCGACGCCAGCAGGAAGGCCGATACCGTAATGGGTCACCGCCACCCTCCTCGGTGCCGCGCCACGGCGCTGGCGCCAGGGTCAGCGACGCCCTGAGCCCTTGCGCCGCACCCTCTCGAAGCCGTATGCTGAACGTGATGCGGTGGGTCTCCTTCGCGGCTGTGATCCTGGCGGCTACGCTCGTGGGCGGGGAAGAGTTGTTCATCCCCATGGTGGGGCAGAAGCAGGGCCAGGACGGGACCTGGTGGAGCACCGAGGTGTGGTTCGTGAATACCGCTTCGACCACCGGCGGTTACGCCGTGGTCTTTCTGCCCAGCGGCCAGGCCAACGTCGAGGGGCTGCAGGCCGAGCCGCCGCTCGACGACCTACCCCCGGGCACCACGGTGTACCGCAACGATCTGGTCCCCCAGGGCGCGACTGGGGTGCTGCGGGTGCTCAACACCGACGGCGTGCTGGTTTTCGCCCGGATCTTCTCGGCCGCTGGTCGCGGGTCGTTTGGCCAAGGCATCCCGGCGCTGTCGCGAGGTGCCGCCATCCGGCCGGGGGAGGTCGGGTACCTCGTTGGTCTGCGGCGAACTCCGCAGTACCGGACCAACCTGGTGGCCTTCAACCCCAGCCCGGAGCCCGGTTCGGTGCGGGTGCGACTCGTCCTGGCCAGGGGTGAGGTGGCGGGCGAGGAAGCCTTCCGTCTGGCCGGCGGTGGCTACCTACAGCTTGACGATGTGCTCCACGCTTTCGGTATTGCGCGCGGGGAGCACGTGCGGGCGGAGGTGAGCGGCACCGTGCCGCTCCTGGCCCTGGCGTCGGTGATCGACACCCGCTCGGGTGCACCCACTCTCGTGCCCTGCCAGCGCTGAACCATCTTCGTGGAGTAGAATCGCGGCCTTCCCCGTGGGGCTCGTTCGCCCGTGGGGTGGGGAGAGCTCATGCGATATGCGGTCACAGTCGGCGTGCTCGTGGCACTTTTCGGGACGGCAGTACTGGCCCAGGAGTCGACACCGACGTTCGCCAGCCAGCAGGACAAGGTCAGCTATGCGATCGGGGTCGACATCGGCAACTCGTTCAAGCACCAGGGCGTAGAGGTGAACGTGGAGGCTCTGGTCAAGGGCCTGCGGGAGGCACTGGCCGGAGAGCAGACACTGCTCTCCGAGAAGGAGGTTCGCGAGGTCATTCAGGGTTATCAGATCGAGCTGCGGGCCAAGCAGGAGGAGAAGAGCAAGCAGGAGGGGGCTGCCTTCCTGCTCGAGAACGGCAAGAAGCCCGGGGTCACGACCCTGCCCTCCGGCCTCCAGTACAAGGTGATCACTGCCGGCACCGGTCCCAAGCCGACCGCTAACGACTCCGTCAAGTGCCACTACCGTGGGACGTTGATCAACGGGAAGGAGTTCGACAGCTCCTACAGCCGCAACCAGCCGGCGGTGTTCCCGGTGCGTGGCGTCATCGCCGGGTGGACCGAGGCGTTGCAGCTCATGCCCGTGGGCTCCAAGTGGCAACTCGTCGTGCCCTATGAGCTCGGGTACGGAGCCGGCGGCAACCGGGGCATCCCGCCCTACAGCACCCTCGTCTTCGAGGTCGAGCTGCTGGGCATCGAGACTCCCGCTGCTGCAAAGCCGCCCAAGGCCGAGACCCCACACCAGCAGTAGACTCCCTGGCGGGAGTGGCGGCCAAAGCCCGGCGTGTCACGAGCAGAAAAGCTCCTCGATCGCTGCGTCTTCGTGGCCACGGCCCTGGCGATTACGGTGCTCCCCGAGCGCCTCGAGGCGCCCCCGAGGCTGCAGCCCAGGTACCTGGTGTACCTCACGCGGCCGACGACCTAGCTGCTGCTC
This sequence comes from Holophagae bacterium, assembly GCA_012516935.1. Classification (GTDB taxonomy): domain Bacteria; phylum Acidobacteriota; class Thermoanaerobaculia; order Thermoanaerobaculales; family Thermoanaerobaculaceae; genus JAAYVZ01. Next base: position 1,321 of record JAAYVZ010000002.1, on the reverse strand, counting down.
TACGGCTTCGCCGAGGGCGCGGGCTCCGAGTAGCGGTCCTTCTCGGGTCAGTCCTCGGTGCGTCCGCCGGTCTCACGGTCGATCAGCAGCAGCCCCATCATGTGATCGCCGATCTTCTCCAGACGGCGGGCGATCGGCTCGACGCTTGCCTCCTCCTCGACCTGCTCCTTGACGAACCACTGGAGGAAGTTGACGGTGCCGTGATCGCGTTCGGCTGCCGCCTGCTCGACCAGCCTGTGAATGCAGGCAGTGATGTGGCGCTCATGGGCCAACGCCGCGGCGAACGCTGCCGCCGGTGAGGCCCACGTTGCCTGAGGCTCGGCCAGAGCCTTCAACGTTACCGCTCCTCCGCGCTCGAAGATGTAATCGAACAGCTTCATGGCGTGGCCGAATTCCTCCTGAGCCTGCAGGCGCATCCACTTGGCCATGCCCCGGAGGTCCAGACCCTCGAAAAAGGCCGACATGGCCAAATAGAGATAGGACGAGTACATCTCCTCGCGAATCTGCTCGTTGAGTGCCGCTTCCATGGTGTCGGTCAGCATCGGCGTCTCCTTTTCTCTCTCTCGGGGGCGCAGGAGCTCGCCCTCACCCTGAGGGTAACACCGCCGGCCGTCGTCGTAATCCTCACCAAGCCAGCACCACGAGCTGCACGAGCCCGGCTGCCAACCCGGCGCCGAGATCGTCGGCGACGATCCCCCACCCTCCGGGTAGGCGTTCGAGACGCCGGATCGGCCACGGTTTCAGGATGTCGAAAAAGCGGAAGAGCAGGAAGCTGACGACCAGGTGGTGTGGCCGCAGGGCACGGGACCCGGCGGTGGCCAACAGCGACAGCGCCAGCCACTGGCCCGCGACCTCGTCCAGCACCACCGGTCCGGGGTCAGGGATGCCGCGGCGCGCCGCTTCCGCCCCGCAGGCCCATACGGCGAGCGGTACGAGCGCGGCAAGTCCGGCCGCGGCCACCGGGCGTGCCGGGAGCCGGCCGAGCAACACCAGGGCGGCGAACAACGCCGCTGCGGCCAACGAGCCGACCGTGGTTCCCGGGGCCGGGAACCGGTCGCCGAGCCCGCCGACTGTGGCCAGTAGCCGCGCCGCGGTCTGGCTCATCGCTCGTCCCTCAAAAGCTCGAGGAGATGGCGCGGCAGGCCACCGAAGTCGCCGGACGACATGCAGATCACCACGTCGTTCGGACGCAGGCAGGCGCGCACGGTGGTGAGGATGTCGGTCTCCTCGGGGATCGCGACGGCCTGCCCACCGCGCCGCCTCACGTTCCGGACCACGGCGTCACGGTCGAGGACATCGGCGGCGCCCAGCCGGTGGCGGT
>JAAYVZ010000151.1 GCA_012516935.1 Holophagae bacterium | reverse complement strand
TGTCAATACCCGTGAGCCATCGCGTGTGCCTATGCATTTCGCAGTCTGTGCCTATCCTTGGCAAAATGACATCCCGCCAATTCAACAACTTGCGTATTCAACCCCTGCCCAAAACCCTCCACAACTGTCGAACGCGGGTTCAGGGTGGTAGGCTTTTCTGGTGAACGGCATCGTCTCCGAGGTGCAGCGGCGGGGTCGGGTGACCTGCGCGGAGTACATGGAGCTGGCTCTCTACCATCCGGAGCTCGGCTACTACACGCGATTCCGCAGCGGCTGCGGGCCGGCGGGCGGTGGCGGTGACTTCCTCACCGCCCCCACGGCGTCTCCCGTTCTTGCCCGCACGTTGGCGGGACTCCTTACCCGCCTCGCCGAGCTGCTCGGGGAGCCTTTGTGCCTGGCGGAGCTGGGGGCTGGCGAGGGTCTCCTGCTCGGCACGTTGCTCGAAGCGTTGGGCGAGGCCAGGGAGCGGGTACTTCGCCGGGTGGTGGCTGTGGAGCGGGCGGAGTGGGCGAGGCAAAGGCTTTTCGAGCGCTGCCACTCCGTCGAAACCGCCCAGGACCTGGGCGACGTACCCGGTCCGGGCGGACCGGCAGTCGTGTTCGCATCGGAGCTGTACGATGCCCTCCCGGTGCACAGGGTGACCCTGCTGCGCAAAGGCGACCTGTTGGTGCTGGGCGAGCTGTACGTGGAGGTGCGCGGCGGGGCGCTGCACTGGGTCGAGGGACCCTTGAGCGACCCGGCGATCGGCGCCTACCTCGAGACGCATGGCGTCAGCCTGTGGGAAGGACAGCAGGCCGAGGTTCGCCTGCTCACCAGGCCGCTCCACGCCCGCCACCTCGCCTGGCTCGGCCTGCAGGGGCTGCTGCTGGTGCTCGACTACGGCCACCCAGCCAACCGGCTCTATGACCCGCGCTCGCGGCGCCTCGGCACGCTCGTCGGTTACCGCGGGCACCGTGTCGTGTACGACGTGCTGCGCGAACCCGGTGAGTGTGACATCACCGCTCACGTCAACTTCGACGACCTCGTTGCGGTCGCCACGGAAAAGGGGTGGGAGAGCGAGCCGCCGCAACCGTTGGGGCTGTTCCTGGCGCAGACTGGGGCTTTCGAGCACCTCCCGCCGGCGGTGGCGTTGGGTGAGCCGCTGGCACCCGAGGACTGGGCTGAGCTGGCGGCGGCGAAGCGGGTGCTGTCTCCGTCGGGGATGGGAGCGGATCTCAAGGTGCTGGCGCAGGGTCGCGGGCGGGTGTGGGGGGCATACCGAGCGTTGGCGACCCCGCCGCTTGCCGACGCATAGGAGGAACCGTGTCGAGACGACGAGCGGTGGTGGCGAGTCTGGCGGCGGGGATGCTGGTGGGCGGGGCAGTGCTCCTCGCGGGTGCAGGACCGCTTCCCGAGAAATGGAAAAAGTGGCTCGACGAGGAGGTCTATCCGCTCATCACCAGGGAGCAACGGAAGGCGTTCCTCGCCCTCGAGACCGACGAGCAGAGGCAAGCGTTCGTGGAGCGCCTGTGGGAGCTGTGGAACGCCGAGAGCGGGCAAGGCGGCAGCTTCCGGCGCACCTGGGAGGAGCGGCTCGACGAGGCGCGCGCAGCGTTTGGATCCACCACCGAAGACCGCGCCCGGCTGTGGTTGCTGCACGGAGCCCCGGACGGGCGCAAGGCGGTCAACTGCGACCGGATCTTCCACCCCATGGAGTTCTGGGTTTGGGGTTACCTGCCCGGGCTCGGCGAGAACGTCACGGTGCTGTTCTTTCGCCCCTATGGCGTCGGCAGGTTCAGGCTCTGGGACCCCAACATCGATTCCCGCATGGCGCTCTACACCACCGAGGGCAACTTCGCCTTGCAGCAGTATTTCACCAGCGCGGTTCGACAGTACGAGCTTTCTCGGCCGGAGTACATTTGCGGGGCCGACGTTCTCAGGCTCCTCGGTGCGGCCGAGTTCACCATGAAGGACCTCGAGGTCCGCAAGGCGATGGAGCGTGTGCAGCCGCCAGTCGGACAGACCATGGGGAAGGAGAGCTCGGCTCAACGCTTCCTCGAGTTCTCGACCGTCACCCCGAGGGACGCCAAGCCGCTGGCCTTCGACCTCGCCTCCGAGGTCGGCGAGCGCAAAGCGGGAAAGATCAGGGTGACGTTCTCCGGCAAGGTGCAGCGGGCAGAGCTCGGTTCTACCAAGGTCGGTGACCTCGACGTCGTGCAGCTCGACGTCACCGGCGAGATCTCCCGGGAGGGGCAGATGGACGACCGCTTTCGGTACACCTTCTCCTACCCGGGCGACGCCCCGGAGCTGCCGCTGCAGTTCGACCGAGAGCTGCGCCCCGGCACCTACCGGCTTCGCCTCAAGGTTGCGGACGTCAACTCCAAGCACGCTGCAGTGAGGGATCTGGACTTCCTGGTCGAGGCCACGGAGGTGCCGACCCCGAGCCCGGAGCAGCTCGCCGCCGAAAAAACCCTCGTGCGGATCGCCACTTCGCCGTTGCCGACGCTGTCTCTGCAGGGACCCGATGGGGAAGCCGTGACCGGCCTGCAGCGCTTCACGGCCATGGTCGGTCCTCAGGTTGCCAAGGTCGAGTTCTACCTCGACAACCGGCTCATCCTGGCCAAGAACCGCCTACCCTTCGAAATCGAGCTCGACCTCGGGCCGGTGCCGCGGCTGGCCTCGGTGGTGGCGGTAGCTTTTGACCCCAAAGGGGTAGAGCTCGACCGCCGGCAGCTCGATGTCAACCTCGGTCGCGAGAGGTACTTCGTACGCCTTCAGCCGGTGGGCTCGTCGGACCGCAAGGGTGGCAAGGTGCGCGCTCAGGCCGCGGTCAACGTGCCGACCGGCCGCCAGCTCACCAAGCTCGAGCTGTACTGGAACGAGGCGCTGATCGCAACGCTGTACGAGCCACCGTTCGACGTCTGGTTGTCGGTGCAGGACGACGGGTCGATCGGCTACCTGCGGGCGCTGGCGGTGCTGGATGACGGCGAGCAGGCCGAGGACGTACGTTTCGTCAACGCCGGCCAGTTCTTGAGCGACGTCCAGGTGCAAGCGGTGGAGCTGCCCATCACGGTGCTGGACAAGAACGGGCGGCCGGTGGAAGGGCTCACGCAGAGCGACTTCCAGGTTTTTGAGGACGGTCGCCTGCAGACGATCTCGCACTTCTCACGGCAGCAGGAGCTGCCGATCCGAATGGGCATTCTCGTTGATACCTCCGGCTCGATGGAGGAGACGTTGCCGGAGGTGCAGCGGGTCGTGCTCGGGTTTCTACGCAACTTGCTGCGACCCAAGGACCGCGCGTTCGTGGTGTCGTTTTCGGACCGGCCATCGCTGCTCGAGAAGTTCACCGCTGACTTCGGAGGGCTCGAACGCGCAATGATCGCGCTGCGGGCCGACCGCGGGACCGCGTTCAACGACGCCACCGTCTATGGGCTTTTCCAGTTCTCCGGGGTGCGTGGCCGCAAAGCGATGGTGGTGCTCACCGACGGCGAGGACAACGCTTCGCGCATGAGCTACGACCGCGTCCTCGACTTCGCTCAGCGCAGCGGCGTCACGATCTACGTCGTGGCGATCGACCTGCCGTTGACCAAGGTCATGGTGCGGTCACAGCTCTCGCGGCTGGCGCGGACAACGGGCGGCGAGGTGTTCTTCCTACCCTCCAACGCCGACCTCAAAAGGGTATACGAGACGATCAACGTGGAGCTGCGGACGCAGTACCTGGTGGCCTACACCTCGGACGCCACGACGCCGGCCGACGTTTTCCGCAGGATCACGGTGAAGGTTCTCAAGCCGGGCCTGCAGGTGCGCACCCTCGCCGGCTATTACCCCGGAGGCTGAGAGACGGCTGTCGGTCGATGGTTGACCGGCAGCGACTCAGCCCGCGTGCCGTCGTCTGGCGAGCAGGGGATGGGGAAGGCAGCAACCGCGAGCAGCCGACGATGGTTCAAACCGGCTCGGCCTCGAGCAACTCGGCGAGCGCCGAGACCCAGCCTGGATCGAGCAGCGTCCCGGACCGCTCGGCCATCCACGCGGCCGCCGACTCGCGGGTGGCGCGGCCGGTGCCGCCGCGCAGCGTGTGCAGGATCACGAACGCCACCGCCGCACTGACCAGACGGGTGACGGGATGTGGCCGGCGGGGGCGAGGGAGACGGGGATAGCCAGTGCCGTTGAAACCCAGGTGGTGCTCGTAGGCGACGATGAGAGCGATCGGGGGTACGTTGCCACAGCCGAGCAAGACCTCGAGGCTGGTGCGCGGGTGATCAACCACGAGCTCCAACTCGTCTCCATCGAGCTCCAGCTCGCGCGCCTGCAGCTCGGCCGGCACGAAGAGCTTGCCGGTGTCGGCGAGGAGCGCAGCCAGGCCGAGGTCACGGCTTGCGGTAGCGTCGATACCGGCGAGGTGGGCGAGCCCCAGGGTGAGGACGCAGGTGTTGTAGGCGCGCAGTGCCGGCCACTGTGCCTCGCCCTGCCACGGGGCCAGGTGATGGATCGGGTCCGGATCATCGGCCAGGCTGTCGAGGATCGCCTTGACGACGCGTTCGAGGTCTCCGATCGCGAGCCCGCTGCCGCCGGCCAGCCCGGTCAAGCAGTCGTCGACGACGGCGATACGGTCGCGCACCGAGGCCAGCTTCCGACGGCCGTGGCCGCCGGTGGCGTCGTCCGGTCCGCCGAGCTCGATCTCCGATACCTCGATCTTTCCGACCTGGATGTGGGGCCGGCTCTGCACGGCCACGTCCTCCGGGCCCGCGAGCTCGGCGAGGAAGGCACTCAGCTCCGCCGGGGTCACGCCGAGGCGGAACCCGACGTGCTCCAGACCGCGCCGGCGCATCCGGCGGATGACCGACGGGGCCTGCCGGCACGATGCGGTGACCGGCACACCTTGCACGAACAGCTCCTCACCGAGCAGGACGAACGTGAGCTCCGACTCGTTGTGGAGCAGGTCGCCGAGGTGGCTGGCGAGCCGCTCGATGATTTGCTCGGCGCGCGGGTGGTCGATGCCGTACAACCCTGCCGTGGTCATTCCGGCGGCCAGCTCGGTAATCGCCGCGTTGATGAGGGTGCTCCGGGAGGCGGTCATTCGGCCTCCTCGGCCCGCTTGCGGGGGGTGTGCATGGCGGCCCGGACAGCGGCGGCGAGCTCGCGGTCCTTGTCAGCGCTCAAAGCGCGGGCGAGCTGTGCGGCCTCGGGTCCGTCGAGCATCGCCACGGCCACCGCTGCCTCACGCTTGAGTGGGCCCAAGGCGAAGGTGTGCCGCCACTGGCTGAGCTCCAGGATCGACTTGAGAGCTGGCAAGAACGCCGGGGCCCCGAGCCGCCCGGCCGCACGGATGAGCTCCACGGTCAACGGCTCGCGCAGCTTGCCTCCCTGGCGGGCGCGCAAGCGCTCGACCAGCGCCCGTACCACCTGAGGGTGGTGGATGTGGCTGGCGACCCGCACCGCCACCGTCTGTCGGTCCGGGTCATCGGAGTCGAGGACCCGAACGAGCGCCGTGAGCCACTGTGGGTCTTGCTGCGCCACCAGGGTCTTGAGGATCTCCTCGATCACTTGAGGCCTGGCCCGCCCGAGCATGAGACGGAGGGTGGGTGCCACCTCTCGGTCACCGAGGCGGCGCAAGAGGAAGATGGCGTTGCGCACGACATACCAGCGGGAGTCGTTGAGCAGCGGCCGAATGTACGGCAACGCCGAGGTGCTGTGTCGACCAACCACCTCGAGCAACCGCTTGCGGGTGCCCATGCTCTCCTCTTCGGCCAGCGCCTCGAGGATCGTGGGCAGCGCCTTCTCCCCGAGCGCGAGGAGAATGGAGCTGACGTCGGCATGCGAGTCTTTCTCGAGCGTCCTGAGCGCCCCGATGGCAGCCTCGGCGGCAGCCGCGCAGGCGTTGGCCCGCACCTCGGGATCCCGCAGATTGGCGACCAGGGGAGCCAAACGAGCAGCCGCCACGAGGTCGCCCACATCGATGGCGATGACCAGCTCCTCACCCAGTCGACGGGAGGCCGCCGTCCCACAGGGATGGGTGGCCCAGATCGTGGCTGCCTCGCGCAGCACTGCGGTGAGATGAGCCTGGACCGCTTGCGGCTCCAAGCTGCCCGCAAGCTCCTGTAACGCCTCGATGCTCAGCGGCTGCATGATGAGGCCGTACCACTGTTCGGTTGCGGTCTGGCGGACCGGGCCGTCGAGAGGGATCTGAGCGAGCAGGCGGCGTGCCCGCGTCGACGACTCGTCGCTGACCTCGGGGGGCCGCTCCGAGGGTGGTGCGGCCATGCGGTACAGCACCCGAACCACCGTCTCCGGGATCGCCGCGCCTTGGACGAGCAGCAGCTCGACGGCGTCGAGCAGGATCTCCGCGGCGACCAACGGCTCGACCGCCCGTTCGTGGTCACCCGCAATCGGCAGGTGCTGGAGGGCGATGGCGACCGCCATCCGCGCGCGCTCGGGGGCGAGCAAAGTCACCAGCTCGCCCAGGAACTCTCGGACCTCGGCCAGGAGCAGGCGTCGCCGCGACTCGTCGCGCACCCGTACCACCTCGCCGAGCTCCTGGAACAGGTACTCGAACAGGGTCTCGGGGTCCCGGCTTTGCTCGAGAGCGGTGGCCACCATGCCGGCTGTCAGCTCGCCCTCGTCGATCTGACCGGCGAGGGCGAACGCACCGTCGCGACCGAGCCTCTGGGCGAGCTCACGGAGCACGTTGCGGGATCCGCCTTTGGTCACATCCTGGCTCTCCGCGTCTACGACCTGCACGTTGGAGAGATCGATGGGCACCAGCTCCACTCCCGGCAGGGGCTCGACCGGCTCGAACAGCGAGGCCCGCTCCTCGGCAGTGGGAGGCTCCTTGAGCTGGGATAGACGTGTGGAGAGGGCTGACAACCCTTCAGCTGCCCGCCCCAGGTCGAGGCGGACCGCGCCGACTCCGAGGGCGAAAAGGACTCGGATGAGCTGCAGCGCAGGCGCTGATGGCGGCGCCGTAACCTCCTCCAGGTTCCAGTAGAAGCGGTCCGGACCGATGCCGATGGTGGCCTGCTGCCCCTCGTCAGCGAGAGATGCCACGGAAGCCCTGATGCGCTCGCGGGCCGGCTGCAGTGCGGGGTGAGTCTCGGGGTACAGACGCAGTGACCGCCGCAAGGTCTCGACGTCGTTCAGCGCTCGCAGGATTGCGGCCTCGTTGGCCACGGGCATCGAAGTACGGCTCCTCGACGGAGTCTAGCACCGCAGCAGACCGGCAATGTCCCCGACCGCGGCGAGCGGTTGAAAGACGATGCCGGAGCGAGGCACCCCCGTCCCGGCAGGGCCGGCGCAGCGGCTGAAGCCGAGTGTCTCGGCCTCGCGCAGGCGTTGGGTGGCGTGGGCGACGGAGCGAATCTCACCCAGCAACCCGACTTCGCCGAAGAACGCGAGGTCCCCGGGCACCGCGACGTCGGCCGTGGCCGAGATCACGGCCGCGGCAACCGCCACGTCCAGTGCCGGCTCTTCCACGGTCACCCCCCCGACCAAGTTGACGAAGACGTCGCGGTCGCCGACTCGAAGGTTGGCCCGTCTTTCGAGCACCGCGAGCAGTACCGCCAGACGGCCGGCATCCATCCCCTGGGCGACCCGGCGGGGGGTGACGAGAGGCGAGCGCGCCACCAGGGCCTGGACCTCGACGAGAAGCGGCGTGGCCCCTTCCATGGCGACCGCCACGGCCGACCCCGGGGCTCCAGGACGGCGGTCGGCCAGCAGCGCTGCGGAGGCGTTGGCAACCTCCTCCAGGCCATGGTCGCTCATGGTGAACAGCGCCAGCTCCTGGGTCGGCCCGAACCGGTTCTTGGCGGCGCGCAGCAGGCGCTGTGGTTGGCCGCTCACGCCACCGAACTCCAGCACCGCGTCGACCATGTGCTCGAGGGCCTTGGGGCCAGCGACCAGCCCTTCCTTGGTGACGTGGCCGACCATGATGACCGGTGGGCCGTCACGCTTGGCCAGGTCGACGAGCTGGCTCGCCACCTCGCGCACCTGCGTGACGCTGCCGGGTACCGCCGGGACGCGATCCGACAGCATCGTCTGCACGGAATCCGCAACCACCAAGCGTGGGCGGAGGCGCTGGGCGGCAGCTACCGCCTCCTCCACGACCGGCTCTGCATGGAGCAGCACCTGTGGATGGACGCAGCGCAGGCGGTGGGCACGCAACGCGACTTGGCGGGGCGACTCCTCGGCCGTGAGGTAGAGGACCGCGCCCTCGGCCGCGAGCCTCGCCGCCGTCTGGAGCAGCAAGGTGGACTTGCCGATACCGGGCTCGCCGGCCAGCAGCACGACCGAGCCGGGGACGAGGCCGCCGCCGAGCACCCGGTCCATCCCGGACAGACCTGTCGAGATCCGCACCACGTCGCGCAGCTCGGCGTCGCTGAGCGGGATCGGCGCCGTTGCGGAAGCGAGATCGCCGCGTCGGGTCCGGGGTCGATCCGGGACCGGCTCGAGGGTGTTCCAGCCGCCGCAGCCTGGACACTTGCCCAGCCACTTGGCACTCTGCTGGCCACAAGCGGTGCACTCGAACAGGGTGTCCCGGCCCATTACCTTCCGAATGCCGCGGCTGTGCCGAGCAGGTACTTGAGGTCCTCGTCACGCCAGGTGACGCCGCCGCCGAAAAGCACCGAGCTGCGCCTGCTCCATCTCGGATCATCCCAACCCGCGAAGGCAAAGAAGTTGCCGCCAAAAAAGTAACGCGTTTCGAGCCGGAGGTGTGGGGGCTTGGTCTCGCGGCCCCAGTCGTAGGCCTCGAGCGACAGGCGTAGCTTTTGTCGGAGCATCGCGGCGTCGATGCCGACGCCGCCCGTGGACTCGAACAGCCCGGCGCGGAGCGTGAGGTCGTTTACGTGGTAACCGACCTGGGCGTTGATGGTGTAGGTGTCCGTCGTCTTCTGCTTCTCGTACGTGACCACCTCGCGACGGCCATCAGGATGAACGGTGGTCACGGTTTCGGTCGTCGTGCGAAGCTTTCCCGACGGGGAGTCCACGAGCTCGAGTCGGAAAAACCGCTTCTCGGTGGTGTGCAGGTCGAGCCCGAAAGCGGTGCGCGAGTCGTCGAGGTCGGGAAGCGCCTCGGCCCGGAGGTTGAGGTCGAGGGTCCAGCGCTCGGCGCGGCCCAGCGTGTTCCTGAGGCTCTCGACACCGCCCTCCACTGACTTGAGCGTCGAGTTGAGGTTGTTCACCGTCTCCTCGTCATTGACCAGCTTGCCGATCGTGCCCTCGCCCCGGGCGATCTTGGTGGTGATGGCGTTGAGGTTGTCGGCCGTGGTGCGCAGCCGTCCGGAGAGGTCCTTGATGTTGTCGATCGAGTCGTGCAGGTTCTCGCGGTTCTCCGCCACCACGCCGTCGACGCGGTCGGCGAGGGCGTTGAGCTTGTCGGCGATGCGCGGAAGCTCATCCCTGAGTGTGGTCGAGAACGCCTTGAAGTTTTCGAGCGTCTGGTCGACGTTGCTGCGATTGGCAGCCACCATCGCCCTGACGTCGGCGGTGAGCTGGCGGATGTTCTCGACGATCTCGTCGAGCCGCTTCTCTCCTTCGGGACCGCCCAGCGAGCCGCGCAAGGAAGCGGTCACGGCTTTGATATCGGCGCCGATATCATCGGCGGTCTTGAGGAGCTGGTCGAAGCCGATCGGGCTGGTGCCACCGAGCACAGTGCCGGGTTCGAGGTCGGGCTCGGAGAGGTTTCCCGGGTAGAGCTCGACGTACTTGTCGCCCAGCAGCCCGAGGCTCGTGACCTCGGCGTGGGCGCCCCGGTGCAGCCTCACGCCCGGGTCGAGAGCGAGCGTGACCAGCGCCTGATCGCCCCGCAAAGCGATCGTCTCGACGATCCCCACGCGCACGCCAGCAATGCGGACCGGGCTTTTCTCGTCCAGCCCTGCAACCGAGGAGAACACAGCCTGGACTCGTTGGCGGCCGGACTTGGCGCCGAGCGGGATCTCCTCGATCTTGACGATGAACAGGCCGAGGACGGCCAGGGCCACGATCATGAACAGCCCAATGCGGGCGGTAGGGCTCATGCCTCCTCCTCGAGGGGCTCGCCAGCCAGGAAGCCCTGGATGTAGGGATCGGGGAGCTGGCGGAAGCCATCCGGTGTCGCCACGGCGAGGATCCTGCCCTCGCGCAGCATGGCGATACGGTCGGCGATGCGGAACGCCGAGCGCAGGTCGTGGGTGATCGTCACCATCGTCACCGGCAGGCTCTCACGCATGTGTACGATGACGCTGTCGATGACTGCCGAGGTGAGCGGGTCGAGGCCGGTGTTGGGCTCGTCGAAGAGCAGGATCTCGGGCTGGAGAGCGATCGCCCTGGCGAACCCGACCCGTCGCCGCATCCCGCCCGAAAGCTCGTTGGTCGCCTTGCGTCCGACTCCGTCCAGGTTCACGAGCTCGAGGCACTCGTGCACCCGGTCGGCGATCTCGGCCTCCGTCATCTTGGTATGGCGGCGCAGGGGAAAGGCGATGTTCTCGAACACGTTCATGGAGTCGAACAGCGCGCCCTCCTGGAACGACATGCCGAACTTGCGGCGAATTCGCAGGCACACCGAGGGGTCAGCACAGACGATGTCTTCGCCGTCGACGATGACGTGCCCGCGGTCGGGGTGGATGAGCCCGATGAGGTGCTTGAGCAGCACGCTTTTTCCGGCGCCCGACCCGCCCAGGACAACGAACGACTCGCCGGCCACGATGTCGAGATCGACGCCGCGCAGCACCTCCTTGCCGTCGAACGCTTTCCACAGATCGACGACGGCGATCTTGGGCCGCGCCGCGAGGGCGCCGGAGGCGGGTTCAGAGGTCGGAGCAGCGCTCGCCATGGCGGTCAAAAAAGGATCTTGGTCAGGAAGAAGTCGGACAACAGGATGACGAGCGAACCCATGACCACCGCCGCGGTGGTGGAGCGGCCCACGCCCTCGGCGCCCCCGGACGTAAAGTAGCCTTTGGCGCAGCCAGTGACCGAGAGGATGAGCCCGAACACCGCGGCCTTGATCAAGCCCGACATGACGTCGTTGAGCTCGAGGTACTGGAACGTGCGCTGCCAGTAGACCACGGGGTTGGCGCCCAGCAGCTCGACGGCGACCATCCAGCCGCCCAGAATCCCCAGACCGTTGGCGCACATGACGAGCGGCGGGAGCATCAGCGTGCAGGCTCCGACTCGTGGCACAACCAGGTAGTGGATCGGCTCGGTGGCCATGGCGTAGAGTGCATCGATCTGCTCCGTCACCCGCATGGTCCCGAGTTCGGCCGCCAGCGCCGAGCCGATCCGGCCGGCCATCATGAGCGCCGAGAGAACGGGTGCCAGCTCGCGGGTGAGCGACAGCGACACCACCGAGGCAACGAACCCCTCGGCGTGGAAGCGCTCGAAGCCGCGGAATGTCTGCAAAGCCATCACCATGCCGGTGAACATCGCGGTCAGGCCGACGACCGGCAGCGAGTCGACGCCCACTCGCACCATTTGCCGCGCCCACTCGCGCAGGTCGAATGGCCGGCGGAACGTCCAGAACAGTGTCTTGTAGAGGATGAAGAAAAACCTCCCCACCTCCTCGCCAGCGCCGACGATCGCGGCCCCGAGGGCCTCGAGCCCGCGGTGAAGGCGACCACGCCCTGGTCGCTCACGGGGTCTCACGAGATAGCTCCGGGTTTTCGAAGCGGGTGAACTCGTCGAAGTAGACCAGACGGAAGAGGTCGGTGGGACCGTTTCGCTGTTTGGCGACGATGATCTCGGCCAGGCGGAGCTCCTCCTCTTCCTCCGGTGTCTGGGGCGAGGTCTGGCCTCGATGCTTGCGGTTGATGAACATCACGACGTCGGCGTCTTGCTCGATCGATCCGCTCTCTCGAAGATCGGAGAGCTGTGGGCGCTGATCGCCGCGACGCTCAGGGTTACGAGACAACTGCGACAAGACGAGGAGCGGGACATCGAGCTGTTTGGCCACCGCCTTCAGGCCGCGGGAGATCGCCGACACCTCCTGGGTTCGGTTTTCGGCCCGGGCCCCGGCCGACATGAGCTGGAGGTAGTCCACCACCACCAGGTCGAGCCCATGCTCCATGGCGTGCCGGCGGCATTTGCCGCGCAGCTCGAGCACCGACAGGCCGGCAGTATCGTCGATCCACAACGGAGAGTCGGCGAGGCGGTCGGCCGCCTCGGCGAGGCGCTGCCAGTCGCTGCCGCCGCCGTGGTGGTCGCGTGGGTCGGCGGTGCGCTTGAGCAGCCCTTTGGCGAGCCTCCGCATGTTGATGCGCGCCTCGGCGGCGAGGAGCCTGCGGATGAGGGCCGGGGCCGACATCTCGAGGGAGAAGATGGCCACCCGCGCCCCGTGGCGGACGGCGCAGTTGGCGGCTACGTTGAGCGCCAGCGCCGTCTTGCCGACGCCGGGACGGGCGGCGAGAATGATGAGGTCTTGCTTTTGTAGCCCCGAGGTGAGCTCGTCCAGCCGATAGAACCCGGTCTCGAGGCCGGTGAACGGCGCCGAAGAGCGGGACACTCGCTCGATGTGGGCCACCTCGGCACCGACCAGGTCGCCAATGCGCTGTAGGCCGCCTCGCATCGCCTTCTCAGCGACGCTCAGGATTTGCGACTCGGCGGCGATGAGTGCCTGCATCGCCTCGCCCTCGTCGGTGGTAGCGGAAGCGAGGAGCTCTTGGGAGATCTTGAGGAGCTGACGCTTGACCGCGCGGTCGCGGACGATCTCGGCGTAGTGCTCGACGTTGGCGGCGTCAGGGAGCGCCTCGGCGAGGCTCGTGAGGTAGGAGAGACCACCGGCCTCGGCGAGCGCCCCCTCGTGCTGGAGCTGGTCGACCGTGGTGAGGATATCGATGTTGCGGTTCTGGTTGGCGAGCGCCGAGAAGGCGCCGAAAATGCTGCGATGGGCGTCGTGGTAGAAATCCTCGGTGGTGATCAGGTTGGTGACGCGATAGAAACAGTTGGAGTCGGCCAGCACGGCCCCGAGGACAGCGCGTTCCGCGGCGGCCGAAGCCGGGATGTGGAGGACACTGGGGGGAGGCGCAGCCTCGGTATCTCCCCGACCCGCCCCGCCGCCACGTGCAGGGCCTCCACCGTGCAGGCGCTCGGCCATCCGCGAATGCTAACACGGGGGCTGGCCGGGGCCGCCAAGTGCCAGGCAGGAGCAGACCCGCCCCAGGTCGCGGTGTCTCGAAGGTGAAGCTTGAGGTATCATCGGCGGTCAAACCAGGTCGCCCGAGCTGCTTTGGGGGCGGGCGAAGGCGTACACTTGTCGTGAGGTAGCGTGACGGGGCCGAACCGGCACGAGGAAAGCCCGGGTGAGAAACGGGGGAGAGCTTCGAGGGGGTGTCTTGTGATCGTCAGTTGTCCGAGCTGCCAGGCCAAGTACCAGTACGACGAGTCCCGCTTTGGGGATGCGTCCAGCAAGCGCCTGAAGTGCTCGAAGTGCTCGACCGTTTTCGATGTCACGCGGCCGCCCGAGGGTGCCGTGGAGTCCGGGCAGTCGACGTTCGTGGTCGGTCAGAAGCCCGACGAGACCACCAAGCAGTTCGACGTGGGCGCTCTGGGTATTCCCGAGGAGGAGGCCTCGCTCCCCCAGCTCGCCCCGCTCCCGCCCAACCGTCGCTACTCCCTGGCTGTGATCCTGGGTGCCAACGCCGGACATATTTACTCGATCACCAAGGCCCGGGTGGTGATGGGCCGCGGCCAGGGGTGCGACATCCAGCTCCAGGACAGCGAGGTATCGCGGCGCCACGCCATGCTCGAGGTGCGCGGCGACGACGCGATGCTCGTCGACCTCGGCTCGACCAACGGCACGTTCATGGAGAGCACGCGCATCCAGCGGGCGCCGCTCGCCAGCCACCAGGAGTTCAGCCTCGGGACCACGACGCTCATGTTCATCGTCACGGAGACGGCGGATCCCACCGGCGCGTAGCGTTCTGGCACTGACCGGTGGCTGGCTTCCCCCGCCGGGCTATCCGTGGACAGCGAAGCGAAAGATGAGCACATCGTGCCTGCAAGGCATCGGACCGATTCGCACCTTCAGGTGACGAGCGCATGAAGATCGTCACCGCGCTCTCGGGGGGGGTGGACTCGGCGGTCGCTGCAGCGCGGCTGGTGGCCCAGGGGCACGAGGTGATCGGCGCAACGCTGCGGCTGGGTGACCTCGCGACCTGTGGCCTCGGTGCGTCGCGGTGCTGTAGCCCGGGCGACCTCGAGCGGGCGGCCCGGGTGTGTTGGCAGCTCGGCATCCCACACCACGTCGTCGAGACAGGGGAGGCGTTCCAGCGGGAGGTACTCGGCCCTTTCGTCGCTGTCTACCTCGAGGCGAGGACGCCGTCCCCGTGCGTGCGCTGCAACTCGCGGGTCAAGCTGGCGGCGCTCGGGACGCTGGCGGACGAGCTGGGGGCGGAGGCCGTGGCCACCGGCCACTACGCCCGCGTGACCCCGGCACGTGACGGCACCTCGGCGTTGTGGCGCGGTGTCGATCGCGACAAGGACCAGTCGTACTTCCTCTTCGAGCTGGAGCGCAGGCACCTCGCGCGGCTCGTGCTGCCGTTGGGCGAGGCGCGCAAGGGCGATGTGCGGGACGAGGCAGCGGCTTTGGGTCTCGCGAGCGCCACGCAGCCCGACAGCCAAGAGATCTGCTTCGTGCCTCCGGGAGGGTCCTACGTCGACGTGCTCGAGGTCTTGGCTGGCGACCGTCTGCCGCCGGCAGGGGAGATCGTCGACACGGGAGGTGCGGTTTTGGGGCGGCATCACGGGCTGCACCTGTACACCGTGGGCCAGCGCCAGGGGCTGGGCATCGCCACGGGCCGGCGGATGTACGTGATCGACCTCGACCACGCCCGCAACCGGGTCATCGTCGGGAGCGAGCGCGACCTGCCGAAGCGGCGGCTGCATCTCGCCGAAGTGAGCTGGCTCACGGACGACGTGCCCGGGAGTGCGGTTGGGTGCGCGGTGCAGGTTCGGTCCAGGGCTCGGCCTGCTGCCGGCACCGTCGTGATGCGCGGCGATGCGTCGGCTGTCGTGGAGCTGGACGAGCCGGTGACCGCTCCGGCGCCGGGCCAGGCGGCGGTGTTCTACGACGCTGAGCGCGTTCTCGGCGGCGGGTGGATCATCCCCGACTCGGGGTTTGAAAGCGAGGTGCTGGGGGGATCGGCCGGCTACATTGGACGCGCCGGCTCGACCGGCGGCGCCGGCCCGTCCGGGATGGCGCCGAAGTTGCGCTCGTAGATCGCCACGTTCTCCGTCAGCGCACGCAGGAGCTGCTTGACGTGCAGCGGCGTCATGACCACGCGCGACACGACCTGCACGTCCTCGCGCCCCGGCACGATGCGCCCGAAGTCGAGCACGAACTCCGCGTAGTTGTGGACGATCGATACGAAGTTGGAGTACGTCCCCAGCGCCAGTTGGTCAGAAAGCACGATCTTGAGCTGCCCCTGCGGGTTGTTGGTCATGCACCCTCCATCGCGGATTGTAGCCCGTCGCGCTACGCTCCGGTCCCACGGTGCGAGGGGTGCGAAGGCGGCGGGGTCGATTCGCCGGGTCAGCGTTCGACCTTCAGCTGGAATCTCGGCGTGCTAGCTGGTCGATCCTCCGGCAGGTCGCACGCGGACACCGGTGGCGGCCGCCCCGGACCGAGCGACGTCGAGGTGCTCCAGGGTCAGGTCGCAGAGCTGGAGGCCAGGCTCGGCGCGAGCGAGGACGCGGCGGGCAGGCTCGCCCAGGCGCTGGCGAGCGTCGAGCGGCGGGCCAACGAGGTCGAGAGTGAGCTCTTCCTCGTCGTGGAGTCGTGGTCCTGGCGGCTCACGAACCCGTTGCGCTGGGCCGTCGCGCAGGTGCGCAAGGCCCGCGGGAGGC
Source organism: Holophagae bacterium (assembly GCA_012516935.1). Lineage (GTDB taxonomy): Bacteria > Acidobacteriota > Thermoanaerobaculia > Thermoanaerobaculales > Thermoanaerobaculaceae > JAAYVZ01. The sequence goes on along the minus strand of JAAYVZ010000151.1, from coordinate 9,902 downwards.
ATCCCATGGCCGCGGGGCCTCGCCGCCCAGCGCCACGGCCAGCGTGCGTGCGTAGGCGCGGGCAGCCTCGGACCGGGGGCGTGGGACCCGGCGGCGCAACGGTAGCGTGACGAGGCGCAGCAGCATCCCGCTGGCGAGCAGCGCGCGAAAGCTGAGTCCCCCTGTCAGGCCGTGGTGCTTGCGCCAGTAGCGGCACGCGTTGCGATAGATGATGGGCAGGAAACGGTCGTACCCGAGGCGGCGCGCCGAGACGCCGCCGACGTGGCGGAACGTGCTGCCCGGCCAGTACACGAGCCGGCCGAGCCGCCCGAGGCGCGCGCACAGGTCCACGTCCTCGTACCACGCTGGCCGGAAGCGCTCGTCCATCCCACCGATGGCGGCGAACGTCGACGCCCGGACGGCGAGTGCCGCGGCAGCCGGCTGCTCGACGTCGAACGCCTGCTCGCGGGCGCGGTCGAGGTAGCGGTCGCGCCGCAGCCAGCGGTTGTCGGGCCAGAGACGGTCGATCAGCCACAGCTCGCGCAGCGCCGCCCAGAGGGTGGGGAGGTGGCGGAGCTGGAAGACCTCCTGCTCGACGTCGTCGACCTCGCCGGTCTCGACGAGGCGGGGTGCAACGGCCACCACGTGCGAGTCACCGAACGCCGAAGCCAGCGGGGTGAAGGGGTCGCCGTCGACCCGCGTATCCGGGTTGAGGAGAAGCAGGACCTGGCCGCTTGCGACCCGGGCCGCCTGGTTCACTGCCGGGCCGAAGCCGCGGTTGTCCGTGTTCGCGATCACGACCGCGTCGGGCCATGCCCGGCGCACCTCGGCCTGGGGAAACCAGCGCGAGCCGTTGTCGACGACCACCAGCTCGAGGTCGACGCCGCAGCCGTGGCGGGCGACGGCAAGCGAATCGATGCAGGAGAGCAGCTCCTCTCCCGGCTCCCAGGTGACGAGCAGGATCGAGAGCTCGGGAGGCGCCTCGGCGCCTCGGCTCGCCGCTTCGAATACGGCGGTCAACCCCGCCCTCCCGGAGCCAGCGCCGCAGCCCGATCCCAGACCTTTCCGAAGATCGGCGCGACCGGCTGGAGCGTCGCGAGCTGCTCTGCCGTGAAGGTGTCGCGCAGCGCGAGCGCGAGGTCGTCCATGACCGCGAGCGGTGCCGGCTCGCCGAGCCGTGCGAGCCGCGGGATCGCCGCCCAGCGGGAGAGGTGGGGGCTCCAGCAGGGATCGGAGGACACCAGCTCCCGGGGGATGCGCTCGTGCGCGGTGAGGATGTCGTTCGGGATCATCAGCTCGTCGGTCCCCCGGCTCCGGCCGTGATGGTGAAGCAGCTGGGCGTGCGGCGAGATGACGCTGGGACGACCGGCCGCCCATGCACGGATCCCCAACTCGACGTCGGAGAAAAGCACTTGGAAGCGCTCCTCGAACCCCCCGAGAAGGTCGAGGACGTGGCGGGAGACGGCCATGCACGCCCCGGAAGCCGCGACGCAGGAGCGGTATGCGATCACCGGCCCGGCGAACGTCGCGCCCTCCGGCCGCAGCCCCTCGAACGGGTGGGCGCACAGGCCCCCGAAGCCGATGCCGACGCCGGCGTGCTGGACCGTGCCGTCGGCTCGGCAGAGCAGGGCACCGGCCGTGCCGACGCCGTCGACGAGCGCCCACCGCGCCAGCTCCTCGAGCCACCCGGAGTCGAGCACCTCGGTGTCGTTGTTGAGGAAAAGCAGCACGTTCCCACGCGCGCTCCGGGCCGCGAGGTTGTTGGTGGCGGACCAGTTGAACGGTCCCGGCGACTCGAGGACGCGGACGTCGGGCGACCGCGCCAGCTCCGCGAGCAGCGTCAGGGCGGCGGGCTCGGTGCTGCCGGTGTCGGCCACGAGTAGCTCGTAGGCAGGACGCTCGGTGTGCCTGCGGATGGAGGCGACGCAGGCCCGGAGCAGCTCGGCGCGGTCCCTCGTCGGGATGATGATCGAGACGAGCGTGTCGTCCGGCAGGGGAGGGCGGACGTGCACCCGCCCCCCATGGCCCTCCGTGGCCTCCCAGCCCGGACGACGCCGCGCGAGGTGCTGGCGCACCGCTGTCGTCACCGCCGGGCCTGCAAGGCGCCAGTCGGTGGGCTCAGCTCCCGGTGGTAGCTCGCGGTGGGACAGGACCCGGGACACGTGGCGGATACTCGTCGCAGTGCCCGCCAGCTCGAGCCGCAGGGCGAACGCCGCCGCATCGCCCTCGAGCGCCGGCAAAGCCTCGGCGACGAGGCTGCGGTGGGCGGCGGTGAGCGGTGCCATGAGGTCGAGGCTCCAGAGCATCGCACCCGGCACGGAGGGCTTGAAGAAGGGGGCACGGCGGTGTCCGCCCGCCGAGACGTGGTCGACGTCGGCGTAGGCAAGACCCGGTGTTGCGGCCAAGGTATCGACGAAAGCGGCCAGGGCGTCGGGGGCCAGCCGCGTGCGGGGGTCGACGAGGACGACGATCGCGCCGGTGCCTGCCTCCACGGCGGCCGCAAGTGGGTGTCGCTCCGACCGCGGGGCCACTCTCACACGGCTGGCCGGGAGGTCGGGTAGCCCCTGGCCGGCGAGCGGGCAGAGCTCCCAGTCGGCATCGACCTGCCGCCGGAGATCGCCGGCGAGCCTCCGGAGGTCGACGGTCGGGTGCGTGGGGACCACCGAGACCTTCGGGATGGCCGTGGTCGATACGGGTTCGCGGAGGGAAGGTCGTTCATGCTCGGCGATCCAGAGACGGTAGCCGAGCGCCTCGCGCCGCCGCGGGCCGAGGCCCGAAAGGACGCGCAGCGCGGTGCGACGCAGCGCGCCGGTGACATCGCGTCGACCGAACGCTCGCTCGAGCCTGGCCAGCCAGAGACGAGCCTCGCACCGAGAGGACTCCCTGCCACTCCGGCACCCACCTGTGCTCACCCCGCCGCCTCCGGCGCCCGGTGCTGCGCCGTCTCGGCGTCTGCCCGGCCGGCCTGGAAGGCGGCCCGAAGGACGCGGCGCCAGACCCGGCGGGGCACCGGCACGCCAAGGCGGTCGGCCAGCGCGAGAGGAGGAGCGACCGCCGAAACCACGCAGCGGGCCAGCCAGGACCATGGCGGTGGGCTGGGCAGGCCCATCGCCGGGTCGTTGGCCAGAGTGGGGTGGAGGCGGAGGAGGGTATCCACCTGCCTGCCGACCCGGCGCTGCCGACGCACGAACGCCCGGGCATCGAGTCTGTGGCAATGCCGGGTCCGCGCAGTCACGCGGTAGATGACCGGCACACCAGCCAGGTTCAGGCGGTATCCGAGCTCCGTGTCCTCCCAGTTCACTTCGGCGAAGGCGGAGTGGAACGGCTCGGGGCCGAGGACCTCCCGCGGAACGGAGATGTTGGAGGTGTAAAAGCACGTGTACGGCGCCTCCTCGCCATCGGTGAGCAGGCCGTAGCCGAACTGGTGCCCCTCGCTGTTGACGAGCTCGAGCAGCGGCGTGACGCGCATGCGGTCGCGGTCCCAGTCGGTGAAACCCACGACGGCGGCTGGGTCGGATCGACCTCGGTGCGCGCCGACGTGCTCTGCCAGGAAGTCAGGCTCCGGGATCGTGTCGTCGCCGATGAAGACGACCAGCTCGCCGGTGGCGTGCGCAACGCCCAGGTTGCGGGCTCGGCCCGGGCCGGCGTTGGCCTGCCGGAGCGCGGTGACGGGCAACTCGTTGCGGTGCGCCTCGGCCCACCTCGGCAGCCCGTCGCCGGTGCGGTCCGTGGAGCCGTCGTCGACGACGATGACCTCGGCCGGCGGATAGGTCTGCCTGGCCAAGGCCGCGAGCGTCTCCTGGAGGATCTCCCAGCGGTTGAACGTGGGGATCACCACCGACACGCGCGCGGCGGGCCGCGGCTCGGCGGCCGTGTCGTCCCGGAAGGCAATAGCCTCGACCGCCACGCCCAGCTCTCGGAAGTCCCAGTTCCTGGAACGCTCGTGCGGCACCACCGCGACGCTGCGCAGCTCGACGCGCAGGGCACCGTGCGCGTCGGCCGCCACCGGGAGGCGCACGTCCCTTCCGCCCGGGGAGACCTCGGTCTCGAGCGTCCTGCCGTTGCAGAAGATCTCCACAGCCTGGTTGGGCGCGGCGCCGCGCAGCCGGAGCGTCAGCCGGCCAGTGGCCCTTGGGCGGACGCGAAGCACCGCGGCGGCGCGCGGAGAAGTGCGTCGGAACCACCCGGTTTCGCCGTTCTCGCGCGGGTACCAACCGGGGCCGAGCCGGCCGAGCGCAGACGTGTGGCCCGGCAAGAGCGTGGACGATTCGACGAGTCCCGTGAGGTCGTCCCAGGCCGGCCGTCGGGGTAGCTCCGGCGGAAGCGGCGGGATGGGGGCGCCGGAGATCAGGCCGCGGGCGAACAGCTCCCCGTCCGGCATCAGCCGCCGGCGCTGGACGCGCCACCGGGCAGCCAGCGTGCCGGGGAGGTGCACGAGGTTCCAGGCGACGGCAGTCGCCGCCTCGCGGAACGCCCGGCGGCGCCACCAGAGCTTGGCAAGATTCCACAGGGCACGAAAGAGCATCCCTACGCCGAAGCACTTGACGAGCGAGCGCAGGTTGTGGCGCATTCCCATGCGGGCGCGCCACGCCTCGCCGTGGCGGGTCGCCGTGGTCCCGCCGAAGGCATGCCGCACCCGCGAGTCGCGCGCGACCACGACGCGCCTGCCGGCGAGCGTCCAGCGCCACCCCAGGTCCACGTCCTCGTGGTACATCAAAAACGCCCGGTCGAACCCGCCGACGGCGTCGAAGTCGCTCCTTCTCATGAGCATGGCGGCAGCGGTTGGGAAGATCACGTCGTGCAGCAGCGGCTCGTCCGCGAGCATCGACAGCGGCCTGCCGAACGCCCGGTCGAAGCCGTACCCGAGCCAGGACATGCCGCCGCCGTGGGCGTTGAGCACGCCCGGGTGGTGCATGAGCTCGAGCACCGAGCAGGCGGCGGCGATCGACGGATCGGTCAACATGGGCCGGAGCAGCGCCTCGAGCCAGCCGGGCTCGACCTCGGTGTCGTTGTTGAGCAGCGCGATCCACTCCGACCTCGCGGCCGCGATCCCGCGCCGGTTGGCCTCGCCGAACCCCAGGTTATTCGCCAGCGGGATGACCTTCACCTGCGGCCAGCTCGCCTCGAGCCACTCGAGGGTGCCGTCGCGCGAGCCGTTGTCGACGACGACGACCTCGAGGCACGCGCCCGTGGTTGCGAAAAGCGCGGGCAGGCAGCGCTCGAGGTGGTGTCGGCCGTCGAGGGTGACGATCACGACCGACACGGTGGGAGCCGTGGATGCCGCGAGGGCCCTGGAGAGCGCGGTCCGCTCGGCTTCCAGCTCGGCGATTCGCCGCTCGAGCGGCGGGAGGAGCTGGCCGAGCTGGCGCTCGACGAGGTTGTGTTTGACCCAGTGAGTGACACGGGCCAGCGCCTCGGGCGAAAAACGGGCGGCGTGCTTGGCGGCGACGGCGGCCCGCCCGCGGAGCTGGCGCTTTTCGCCGCCGCGGCCGTCGACGAACGCGGTGCCCAGGATGCGGTACTCGGCGACCCGGACCGGGACGTGGACGAACGGCAGGCGGTCGGACAGGCGCAGGAAGAGGTCCCAGTCCTCGAAGCACTCGAGCGACTCGTCGAGCCCGCCGAGCTCGCGCACGACCCGGGTGGGAAGCAGGGCAGCGTTGAACGGGATGAAGTTCTCGAACAGCAGGCCGGTGGCGTCGAAAGGGACCGCGAAGCGGCGCCACGGCGTGCCCTGGCTACGCTCGCCGTCCGGGTAGCGCACCGCCTCCACCTCGCCGTAGACCACCGCCTCGCTGCTCGGCGCGGCTGCCAGCAATCGCTCGACGGCGTCGGGAAGGAGCAGGTCGTCGTCGTCGAGGAAGAGCAGGAAGCTCCCCTTCGCTGCGGCGATCCCGGCGTTCCCCGCGGCCGAGCGCCCGCGTCCGGGCTGAAGGTCGACCAGGGAGCGGTGGAGTGTCGGCGGGAGGGCGTCCACCACGTCGCGGACGCTCTCGCCGCCGTCGTTGACCACCACGACCTCGAGGCCTCGCAGGGTCTGAGCCGCAACGCTCGCCAGCGCCTCGGCGAGGAGCGCGGGGCGGTCCTTGGTGCGCACGATCACCGAGACCGCGGGCGTGGGTCCCACGTTCGTGTCTGCGGCGCGGGTGCTCGGTGCGTGCTCGGCCACCCATGCATTGTACGGATGCTGCGGACGGATCGTGAATACGTCCTCGGTTCGGTGAATTGTCCCGGCCGGAAGGGGTGAGCAGGTTCCTCCAGCGTTTCGGCAACGACCCGATCTGCGACCGCTCGCGTTCCGATCGGAGGTGCTGCACCGGGTGGGGATCGGCGGGTGACGCTCACCCGATCCGGGGGGTAGATAACGCCTTCGGGGCGGATGGTGAACGTCAGCAAGCAGGTGCCGTGAGTATAATCGCGCGGTGAGCCGTAACCACGCGACCACCAGGACCGAAGAAAAGGTCAAACGGCGACAGCGGAGGAGCGATTCGGCGGTTCGTCTACGGAGGGCGGGGCTCTTGCACGCCGCCACGGTCGCCGGCGCGGATCCCCGGCTCGCTCCTCCGGAGAGGCTGCGGCGCATGTCGGCACTGGCCCGGGAAGGGTTCGGAGCCGAGCGCGCATGGATCGCTTTCGCCCGGCGCTCGGGCGATGGGTGGACGAGCCTATACCATTCCGAGGACAGCGACCTGCGCTTTCCGGGCCCGATGCTCTGTGGAGAGCCAGCAGCTCTTCCGGCTCTCGTGTCGGGGCCCGAGCCGCTGCTTCGAATCGGCTCACCATTGCGTTTTGTAGCGCCGTTCGCCGAGCTCGATCAGGCAGCGCAGCACGTGCTGCGGCGTTACCACGTCGAGGTCACGGTGCAGGTGGCTGTTTCGGGCCAGCGCCAAGCGGGGGCCTGGGTGGTGGGTATCGACTTCTGCCGTCCCCACCCGCACTGGTCGCGGCAGGATGCCCTGGTACTGGGCGAGTTCGCACGAGTGGCGGCGACGCTGGCCGAGGCGGCCGAGCTCTTCCAGGTGGTCGAGCAGGCGAAGCGGGAGCTCGAGATCGTCTTCGACACCCAACCTGACGGGGTTGCGATGGTCGATGCCGAGGGCTTCGTCGTGCGCTGCAACCGTCCCTATGCACACATTCGCGGCGTGGCAACCCCGGCCGAGGCGTGCGGCATGGTCGCTGCCTGCACCCCGGTGCCGCGTTGTGGTGAGGAGGGATGCGCGCTGGTGGCGGCGAGGCGGGCGGGCGCAGCGCGGTCGGTGGTGCGCGAGCAAAGCTCCGACGGCCCTCGGTGGCGAGAGTGCTCGGTGCAAGCGGTGGCAGGTGCCACGGGGCTTTTTCTCCACGTGGTCAGGGACGTGACAGAGCAGCGGCGGCTGTCGGAGCGTGCCGCCCAGCAGGCGCGGCTCGAGAGCCTCGGGACGCTGGCTGGTGGGGTCGCGCACGAGTTCAACAACATCCTCATGGGGATGCGTCCGGCGGTCGAGCGGCTGCGGCGCCAGGCACGCTGCGACGCGCACGCGCTCGGGCAGCTCGATGCCTCACTCGAGAGAGCCGGCCGCCTCTCGCGGAGGATGCTCGCCCTGTCGCGCCAGCGTACGAGCCTCGACGCTCGGTCGGCGATCGGCGAGGCTCTGACCGAGGTCGTCGAGGTGCTGTCCAGCACCCTGCCACGCAACATCAGGATCCACACCGAGGTGGCGTCAGATCTCGGTCTCGTGGCGCTCGACCCGGCGGCCCTCCACTCGATCTTGCTGAACCTCGCCACCAACGCGCGGGATGCCATGCCGAGCGGCGGCGAGCTGTTTGTCGAAGCGAGGCGGAGCACCGTCGGGAGGATGCCGAGGGTCGAGGTGACGGTGCGCGACACCGGGCACGGGATCAGGCAGGAGGACCTGCCGCACGTTTTCGATCCGTTCTTTACGACCAAGGGCTCGGAGGGGACCGGGCTGGGGCTCGCAGTGGTGCACCGTCTCGTCTCTGAAGCCGGGGGGAGCGTGGTGGCGGAGTCCGGCGTGGATGGTGGTGGCACGACGTTCACGATCACGCTGCCGGTCGTCGGCCCGGGCGGCCCATGCCAGGCGATGGTCGAGGCAGCGTCAGCGGCCGACCTCGATGGGATGCACGTGCTGCTCGTGGACGACGAGCCCATGATCCGGGAAGGGGTGTCGTACCTGTTGCGGGAGGCTGGCGCGGAGGTCTTGTGCTGTGAGTCCGCCGAAGAGGCGCTGGCGGCGTTCGCTGACGAACCGGATAGTTTCGCTGCCGCGGTGGTCGACTACGGGCTTCCGGGGCTTGACGGCTGCGCCCTCCTCGGGCAACTGCTCGACATCCGGCCGCGGTTGATTGCCGTGCTGGTGAGCGGTTACACGGAGACGCAGCGCTTCTCGGCTCTTCGCCTGCAAGGTGTCCGGTTCTTCCAGAAGCCGTTCCGGGTCACGGAGCTGATCACACACCTGGCGGAGCGCGCCTGAGCCTCACTCCTGGGCGAGCGGGTCCGGCTGTAGCGTCATCCGCTCGGCACGCGTCACGATCGTCGCCGTGACCAGGTCGCCAGTGACGTTGAGGACGGTTCGGCACATGTCGAGAAGGCGGTCGACCCCGAGGACGATGGCGATCCCCTCAGCCGGCACGCCGACCATCGCGAGGACCATCATCAGCAGCGGGATCGAGCCGCCCGGGATACCGGCGACGCCGATCGCCGTCACCACCGACATCAACACCACGACAGCCTGTTGGCCGAGACCGAGATTGACGCCGAAGACCTGGGCCAGGAACAGCACGGTTGCGCCCTCGAACAGCGCCGTACCGTTCATGTTCATGGTCGCACCGAGCGGCAGCACGAAGGCCGAGATCTCCCTCGGAATCCCCACTTTCTGTTCCGCGACCCGCATCGTGGTCGGCAGCGTTGCGTTGCTCGACGAGGTCGTGAAGGCGGTGATCATCACCAGACGCGCCTTGCGGAAGAAATCGAGCGGGGGATGGCGAGCCACCAGCCACAGGACCAGGGTGTAGCCGACAAACTGGAAGAACGCCAGGCTGCCGACCACGGTGACGACGAAGGCAGAGAGACTGACCAGCAGGTGAAGCCCGAAACGAGCGGTGACCGAGAAGATGAGGCAGAAGACGCCGACCGGTGCCACCCTCATGACCAGCTCGATGATTGCCACGGTGACGTGACCGAGGCTGGCGAGGACGCGTTGCAGCGGGGCCGCCTTCTCGGCTGGCAGCAGCGCCATCGCCGCCCCGAGCATGACGGCGAAGAAGATGACTCCGAGCATGTTGCCGGAGGCGGCTGCTTGTACGGGGTTGCGTGGAATCACCGAGTAGAGCAGGTCGATGTTGAAGGCACGCGAGCCGAGCCCCATCGCTTCGTCGGCCTGCCCTTTGTAGGTGGCCATGAGCTCGGTCTTGACCTCCTCCGGCAGCGAGCGGCCCGGGGCGATGGTGTTCATCACGGTGAGGCCGAGGCTGGTCGAGAGTGCGGTCAGCCCGAGGAAACACCCGGCCGTCACCAGACCGATCCTTCCCAGGCGCTTGAGGTCCCCAAGGCTTGCCACGCCAACCGAGAGGGTCGAAAGGATGAGGGGGATGACGACCATGATCAGCGCCGCCAGCCAGAGCTTGCCGATCGGCTCGGTGACGAACGACACGACCTTGTGCGTCATTGGCCCCGTACCGATGAGGAGGTTGGTGGCGACTCCCGCCGTGGCGCCAGCGACGAGGCCGATCAGGATCCGGGTATGGAGCTTCATCGCCGGGGAGCCTATCCGCGGCCTGGCTATCGTGTCAAACGGCGGTTGCCAGTCGGTGGGAGTCCTCCCCAGCCCCGCGTTCGACAGTTGTGGAGGGTTTTGGGCAGGGGTTGAATACGCAAGTTGTTGAATTGGCGGGATGTCATTTTGCCAAGGATAGGCACAGACTGC
>JAAYVZ010000150.1 GCA_012516935.1 Holophagae bacterium | reverse complement strand
GCGTCGGGCGGCAGGTCGAGCGGTGCGGTGCTCGTGTCCGGGCCGGCGCTCGCGGCGAGCTCGGGCAGGGGCTCGCGGGTTGCTGCTCGAAGCTCGTCCACGCGCCGGTTCTCCAGCGCCTGTGCAGCACCCCCGGCGGCGGCGGCGGAGACTGCGGCGACCCCGCCGGCGGCGGAACCGGCTCGGCCGGTGGCGGCGCCTGCGCTGCCGCCATCACCGCCACCATCAGCGTCAACATCAGCAAGGAAACTGACCTCATCATGACCTCCAAGGAGCACCTTTGCACGGTTTCATGCGCTTCGCTCGCAGCCACTCAGACCACATCCCGCACGCTGGCAGCCCGCCGCTGGAGCAGCCATAGGCCGGCCCCCACGCACAGCACCGTAACCACGGCAGCGAGCGTGGTCCGCGTCGGCGAGAGCGTGCCGCCGACGAGGCCAACCCTGAACAGGTCGACGAGACCGGTCAGGGGGTTGACGTCGAACCACCCGCGAAAGTGCGCGGGCACGGCCGCCTCCCGGTAGACGATGGGGGTGGCGAACAGCGCCACGAGCGAGCCCACCGCCACCACCTGCTGACTGTCGGGGACGAACGCTCCCACCACGAACAGCGTCAGGGCCACACCCCAACCAGCAACGAGCAGCATCCCCAGCCCCAGCGCCAGGGCGGGAAGCTGGGCGACCCCCAGCGTCCCGACGAGCCCACACGCCGCCGCCACGAGAACGAGCGCCACCGCCTGGCGCGCGGCCACCCCCAGCAGCGCTCCGGAGACCAGTACTTCCACCGGCACATTCACGTGGCGGATGAGCGCCGCCTGCTCCTGCGCCAGGCTGACCGCCCGCTGCAGCATCTCCTGCAGCGCCAGGAACGGAACCAGACCGGACAGCAGATACAAGGCGAACGGGCCCACGCCGTCACCGGAAGCAAGTCTGGTGCCAAGAAGGCGGTCGAACACCACCCAGTACAGCCCAAAGTGCACAGCCGGCTGCACGACAGCCCACGCGGCGCCGAGCAGAGAGCCGGCATAGCGCGCCTGGAAGTCACGCCGCGCCAGCTCGCGCACCAACCGGCGCCACCGCCACACACTCGCGACCACTCCCCAGCTCGAGATCACGGCGTGTCCTTGACAGGCTGTCTATGCGGACCTACCATAAAACCAACCTGGCGAACGGTAGCAGAAGTGTCGCCGGGGGACAAGCGATGGACCGCGCTTTCCGCCCGATGCTCCCCACTGCCGCAGTGGGGTCCCGGATTCGCCAGCGGCGAGTCGAGAGAAACCTCACGCAGGTTGAGCTGGCACGCCAAATTGGCATACAGCAATCCGACCTCTCCCGCATGGAGAAGGGCGAGTACCGGGTCTCCTTGGACGTCCTCTTTCGGCTGCTACAGGCTTTCGAGCTCTCGCTGGGGGAGTTCTTCGGCGATCTGAACGCTGGCAGCTTGACAGATCGCGAGTCGGTGCTGCTAGAATCGTTTCGTAGCCTGCCGCCGGAGGTGCAGGAGGAGGTTTTGGAGTTCGCTGCCTTCAAGCGCCAGCGGTGGGAGCGCGGCTCGGAGTGACGAGGGGCGATGGCCTCACTTGAACGCTATCTGCGGCTGAGCAAGCTGGCCCAGGCGGCCTACGCGAAGGGTCGGCTGGAGCGCGCTCTCCGCTTGTTCTCGGTGGCCGAGGACGAAGCTCGCGGGACCGGCGATCAGGAGCTGGTCGACCGGGCGTTCTGCAACCGCTGCGTGGTACTGCTCGAGCTGGATCGGCTCGAAAGCGCGGTCGGGGAGCTCAAGACCGTGCTCATGCGGTCGCGGGACCCCTTCACCTCGTGGATGGCCGCTTACTACACAGCCCAGGTCTACGAGGCGGAGGAGAACTTCGCACGCGCCCTGGCCTACGCCCGACGGGCGAGCGAGATCGCTCGAGCGCTCGGCGAGCGCCGCGCCCTCAAGGGCTCGGCCAACCTCCATGGGGTCCTGGCGCTCCGCGACTCGCGTTTCGCTGAGGCCGCCGAGCGCTTCCAGGAAGCCCTGAGCTTGGCGGCGGATGACGGCGACGACCCGATCAACCTGGCGGTCGCAAGAGACAACCTCGGCTACTGCTGGATGTGCACCGGCCGGGTGGAGGAGGGGTTGGCCCTGTGCCGCGACGCGGCGGCTGCGCTCGAGGCGATCGGCAGCCGCCAGTTGCTGCCGGAGGTCTATCAGGACCTCTGCTTCGGAGCGCTGCAGGTCGGGGATCTCGCCACGGCCCGGATCGCCGGCGAGCGTGCGCTCGAGCTGGCTCACCAGTACTCGAGCCCGACGGTCGAGAAGAACACCCTGATGCTTTTGGCCGATGCGGCCATGGACGACGGCGACGAGGAGGCGGCCGACGAGTACCTCGGCCGGCTTTCGGCGCACTACCCCGACTTCCGGGGCATGAAGGCGTTTCTGCGCACCTTCAACGTCCGGGAGGTCATCAACCTGAAGGCGTGAGGTCATGATGCGACGCACGGCTTTCCTCTTGCTTTGCCTGCTACTGGCTCCCGGGCTATGGGCGGCGGCCCCCTTCGCTCTCGACCAGCAGGGCGTGCTGTGGAAGGCCGCGTCGACCCGGGAGGGGTTGCTGCTGACGGCCGAGCTCAACGGGCAAGAGATCGTGAGGTCGCTGGTCCCGTACGTGGTCGGCATCGCCGGGAGCGAGGACCGTGCTATCCAGGTGGCGGCCGACGAGCTGACCGGCAAGGTCGCGGTTGTCTGGCAGCGGCACTTCGCCGAGGGCTACTCACAGATCATGCTGGGGGTGTGGCAGGCGGGCACCTGGGAGCGCGTCGAGCCTCTGACCGGCGATTTGTCGCTCGACCCACGCCACCCGCAAAGCCGTCTTTCCAAGGTGGAAACGACCGTGCTCGTAAAGGTCGAGGGCTACGAGGAACCGGTCCCGGTCTGCTTTCAAGACAGCTTCCTCCACGTCGCTTGGTGGGAAGGCTCCGGCCAGATGCAGCACGGCGTCTTCGCGCTTGTTCGACTGACCTCGCCGCCCGACGACGAGTCGAGCTTGACGATCACCGACCTCGACTCGCTGATACCGGTCGGCACCGGCTGCCAGACGGTTCCGCCGCAGGAGGTCCTGGAGCACCCCCTGTTCGCCTCGGTCTCAGCCAAGGACCGGGCTTTGGTTTTCTTCGGCTCGCGCCGGATGTGCCTCCTGCACCTCGCCGAGGTCTCTTTTGTCCTCGAGCCCCAGCCCGATCCGGAGAGCTCTCCGGGCTTTCCGGTTCGCATCCAGCGCCGACGCCATATGCCGATCTTCGGCGTGCGAGGCGTGTTCCAGGTGCCCGAGGCCATGGATCTCACGGGGGCGCGCATGCTCATCGGCGCCAACCGCCAGCCCGTCGCGTACAAGGTACAGGGCGACAAGATTCTCTATATCACCGCCAGGCCTGGCGGGTGGAGCCCTGTCCACACGCTGCCGGTGCGCGACGGCCTCACCATGGATCAGGCGATCCCGCTGGTCGAGGAGCTGGCGCGATAGTCTCCAACCAACCGGCGATATCAGGCGCCTCCTCGTGAGGCGCCTTCGGCGTTCTGGGCGGTCCCTGGACAACCGCTGGACCAGCGGGGCGGCCCCCCGCCGGGCTTCCCGACCGGTTCCGGTCTTGTTCGGGCAGCTCCAGCTTCCGACAGCTCGGCCAAGGCCTTGGCAAGGTCCGCTCTGCGCGCTACCATGCCTCGGCGCCGCAATCCGGCGTCTCCACGGAGGATCAACATGGCAGCGAACCTGAAGGGGCGGCACTTTCTCAAAGAACTCGACTTCACACCGGCCGAGCTCGACGACCTCCTGAGCCTTGCGTTCACCCTCAAGGCCAACAAGCGCGCGGGCGTGCGCGGCCGGACACTCGAGGGCAAGAACGTCGCCCTCATCTTCGAGAAGCCCTCGACGCGTACACGCTGCGCCTTCACCGTCGCCTGCGTCGATGAGGGTGCACACCCCGAGTACCTGGGCAAGGGTGACATCCAGCTCGGCAAGAAGGAGTCCGTCGCCGACACCGCCCGGGTGCTGGGCCGGATGTTCGATGGCATCCAGTTCCGGGGCTTCGCCCATGCCACCGTCGAGACGTTGGCGAAGCACGCCGGCGTGCCGGTGTGGAACGGCCTCACCGACGCCTGGCATCCGACCCAGCTGCTGGCCGACGTGATGACGGTCAGGGAGCAGTTCGGCACCTTGCGCGGCGTCGGCCTCGCGTACGTCGGCGACGGCCGCAACAACGTCGCCAACTCGCTGCTGATCGGCTGTGCCATGTTCGGCATGGACGTGCGTATCGTCAGCCCCGAGTCGCTTTTCCCCGAGGGCTGGCTGGTCGAACGTGCCCAGGCCGTCGCCGCGCAGACCGGGGGAAAGGTCACGATCACCTCGGACGTGTCCGCCGGTGTCCGCGGCAGTCACTCGGTCTACACCGATGTCTGGGCATCGATGGGCGAGGAGGCCAAGATCGCCGAGCGCATCGCCCTGCTCAAGCCCTTCAAGGTGACCGTCGGGGTGATGGAGGCGACCGGCCGGCCCGAGGCGATCTTCCTCCATTGCCTGCCGTGCTTCCACAACCTCGACACCGAGATGTCGCGCCAGAACCCCGACATCTGCGAGGCCGACGACGAGGTGTTCGAGGGCTCGTGGTCGCGAGTGTTCGACCAGGCCGAAAACCGCATGCACACCATCAAAGCCGTCATGGTGGCCACGCTCGGCCGCTGATCCACACTGGGCCGGGAGCACAGGCCGTAGCCTCCCACCCCGAGCGACCGCCACCATCCACCTCGGTGCCCGGTCAGACACCCGAAAAGGGGCTTGGCGGGGCCAGCGATACCGGCTAAGCTTCGCAGCCATCTGTCGGCCGCGGCCCCGGCGACGCCCCGGGCCGCCGGCGACGGATCAAGGGGGATGAGGGATGGTCACACACGTTTTCTGGCTTGCACCGGTCGGCTCGATCCTCGCGCTCGTGTTCGCGTGGGTCTTTTTCCGGCAGATGTTCGGCAAGAGCGAGGGCTCGGACGCCATGATCAAGATCGCCGCCCACGTGCGGGTCGGCGCCATGGCCTACCTCAAGCAGCAGTACAAGGTCGTGGGCCTCGTCTTCGTGATCATCACGGCGATCTTCGCGATCATGGCCTACATCTTCAAGCTGCAGAACCCATGGGTGCCGTTTGCCTTCATCACGGGTGGGTTTTTCTCCGGGCTGGCCGGCTTCCTCGGCATGCGGACCGCGACCCATGCCTCGGCTCGCACCGCCAACTCGGCGCGTGAGTCGCTCAACGCCGGGCTCCAGGTCGCGTTTCGGTCCGGCGCTGTCATGGGGCTCGTGGTCGTCGGGCTGGCGCTGCTCGATATCTCGCTGTGGTTCTTGATCCTCAACCACTTCTACCCGGCCGAAGCCGACACCCACAACCTGCTCATCGTCACCACCACGATGCTGACGTTCGGCATGGGCGCCTCAACCCAGGCGCTGTTCGCTCGCGTGGGCGGCGGGATCTTCACCAAAGCTGCCGATGTCGGGGCCGACCTCGTGGGGAAGGTCGAGGCCGGCATTCCCGAGGACGATCCGCGCAACCCGGCGACGATCGCTGACAACGTCGGCGACAACGTCGGCGACGTGGCCGGAATGGGAGCCGATCTGTACGAGTCGTACGCCGGCTCGATCCTGGCCACCGCTTCGCTCGGTGCCGCCGCCTTCATCGCCGACGGCAAGGTACAGCTCAATGCGGTCATCGCTCCCATGGTCATCGCCGCCATCGGCACGGTGCTGTCGATCCTCGGGATCTACGCCGTGCGGACGCGCGAGGAGGCAAGCCAGAAAGAGCTGATGGGAGCCCTCAACCGAGGCATCAACCTCTCCTCGGTGCTCATCTTGGTCGCCTCCGCCGGCGTCATGCACTGGCTCGGAATCCCCAGACCATGGGGTATCTGGGGTGCGATCGCCGCCGGCCTCGTGACCGGCATCGTGATCGGCAAGGCCACGGAGTACTTCACCTCGCATTCGTACGGGCCGACCCAGTTCATCGCCGAGAAGGCAAACACCGGTCCGGCGACCGTCATCATCGAGGGTCTCGGCGTCGGCATGGTGTCGACCTTTGTGCCGGTCATCGCGGTGGCCACCGGCACCTTCCTCGCCTTCGGCTTCGCCAGCGGTTGGGACTTCGCCAACGTCGAGGTCGGTCTGTACGGCATCGGCATCGCCGCCGTCGGCATGCTCTCGACCCTCGGCATCACGCTCGCCACCGACGCCTACGGCCCGATCGCCGACAACGCCGGCGGCAACGCCCAGATGAGCGGCCTTCCGCCGGACGTTCGGGCGCGCACCGACGCCCTCGATGCGCTCGGCAACACCACCGCCGCCACCGGCAAGGGGTTCGCCATCGGCTCCGCCGCTCTCACGGCGCTGGCGTTGCTCGCCTCGTACATCGAGGAGGTGAGGGTGGGCTTGATCAGGGTCGGTACCGCGACCCTGCAGCTCGCCGATGGCCGTGTCGTTGCCACCGCCAAGGCGCAGCTCGGCGACTTCATGTCCTACTTCAACATCACCCTCATGAACCCGATCGTGCTGATCGGCGCCTTCATCGGCTCCATGATGGCGTTCCTGTTCTGCGGGCTGTCAATGCGCGCCGTTGGTCGGGCCGCCTCGAAGATGGTGGACGAGGTGCGCCGCCAGTTCAAGCAGATCCCCGGGATCCTCGAGGGCACGGCCGAGCCCGACTATGCGAGCTGCGTCGCCATCTCCACGCGCGGCGCCCAGCGCGAGATGCTCCTGCCGTCGTTTCTCGCCATCCTGGTGCCGGTCATCACCGGGGTCGTACTCGGCGTGGCGGGCGTGATGGGCCTCCTCGTGGGCGGTCTCACCACCGGGTTCGTGGTTGCGGTGTTCATGGCCAACGCCGGCGGCGCCTGGGACAACGCCAAGAAGTTCATCGAGGAGGGCAACCACGGGGGGAAGGGTTCGGAGCCCCACGAGGCGGCCGTCGTGGGTGATACCGTCGGGGACCCCTTCAAGGATACCGCCGGTCCCAGCCTCAACATCCTGATAAAACTGATGTCGGTGGTAGCCCTGGTCCTGGCGCCGTTGTTCGTCTAGGGGGGCCGCCCTTCGCATCGACGGGGCAGAAGAAGAGGACCAGGCTCG
>JAAYVZ010000149.1 GCA_012516935.1 Holophagae bacterium | reverse complement strand
GTTCGGCGCGGACGGACACGACGACTGCCTCGGCCGGCTGCCCCCCTCGTGCGAGCTCCACGACCAGTGGCCGCTCGCTGTGCACCGCCCGCAGCACCGCCCCGGTGACCACGAGACGCCCCGCCGCACCCAAGACGAGGAACGCGCCCAGCGGCCACAGCAGGACCGGCCACGAGTGGCGCGCGAACGGCCAGCGTGACAGTGCGACCGGGCGGACCTCGTCGACCACCACGCCGTGCTCGGCCAGCAGCGCGCGCAGCCCGGCCTCGTCGGCCGCCTCGAACCGCCGCCGCTCGTAGCGCACCCCTCTAGCGTCGCTGCCGCTCACTCGGAAAACCGGCATCGGTGCCTACTTCTTTTTGGCCCTGACCTTCTTGGCGAAGTAGTTGGGCACGATGTGGTCGTCGCGCCGTGGCGGCCGCACGTAGTGCTCATCGGGTGCCGGCCGTGCCGGCAGCTTGATCGGCCCGGGAATGACGTTCTTGTAGGGAATGAGGCCGAGCAGATGGCGGATGCCGTTGAGCCGTGCCAGCCGCTTGTCGTCCGACTCGAGCTGGTACCACGGCGCCTCCTCGATGTCGGTGAACTGCAGCATCATGTCCTTGGCTTTCGAGTACTCGACCCAGCGCTCGCGCGACTTGAGGTCCATCGGCGAGAGCTTCCAACGCCGCGTCGGGTCCTTGGAGCGACTCTGGAAACGCTCTTCTTGCTCGGCGTCCGACACCGACAGCCAGTACTTGATGAGGATGATTCCCGAACGCACCAGCATGCGTTCGAACTCCGGGCAGGAGTGGAGGAACTCCCAATACTCCCGGTCGCTGCAAAACCCCATGACCCGCTCGACGCCGGCACGGTTGTACCACGACCGGTCGAAGATGACGATCTCACCCGCCGACGGCAGATGTCGCACGTAGCGCTGGAAGTACCACTGCGTGCGCTCGACGTCGGACGGCGTACCGAGGGCCACGAGGCGCAGACCGCGCGGGTTGAGCGACTCCGTGATGCGCTTGATGAGCCCGCCCTTCCCCGCCGCATCGCGCCCCTCGAAGACGATGACCACGCGCAGCCCCTGCTCCTTGATCCAGTACTGCCACTTCACGAGCTCGAACTGGAGCCGGCGCAGCTCCTTCTCGAATACCTTCTTGCCTACCCGCGACGGCAGCTCTTCGAGCGGGAAGTCGCCCCCCTTCGGCACGTCGTCGTGGGTCTCGGCCCCACTGGGCTCGTCCTTGGCCGGCTTGCGCTTCGCTGTCATGCCGAAAAGATACCACCCTCCTGTCGGTGAAGTAGCTGGGCGGGAGGTAGAACCAGCCACCAACGACCAGGTGGGAGGGTGGAGAAAACCAGCAACTGTCTCTACGGGGCGAGCACCAGCACCGGGTCCTGGCTCGTGCCGTCCACCACCGAGAGGTACGCGAGCAGCGGCCCGTCGGGAAGCACCTCGAGCGAGCCCACCGGGTTGGGCGCCGGTACGTCTGGGAAGAGGGTCGTCAGCCCGAGCTGCACGAGGCTGCGCGGCGGCACGTAGAAGCTCGAGCGGGTGGCGAGCACGGTTCCATCGGCATCGCGCAGCCGCAGCGTGACGATCACACCTCGGCGACCGGTGACCAGGCCGACGTTGCTGCGGTATCCCCCGGCCTGCCGTACGCCGGCGATGGTGCGGGGTGTGGCCGCCAGCATCTGCGGACGCACCGGTGGCCCGCCGTGCCCGAACGTCCCACCGGCCTGCTGATTCGTGTACGTCCGCGAGGTCACCACGATCGGCGCCGAGCCGCGCAGCAGCAGCGCGCCCTTGCCGTTGGCGACGCCGAACAGCGTGCCCGCCACGTCCGCCACGACCCTAGTGGTGAACGCCGGCAAGACCACGGTGTTGGCCGCCATCCCTCCACCCGAGTTGTCGAGCCCTTGGGGGAGGTACTCGGCGTCGACGGCCGCCGGGCTCTCGCCGGGATTGAAGATCCCCACGTCGGTGCGCCAGAAGGTGCCCTGCTGCCCGGGGTTGTGCGCAACCACCGGCACCAGCCACTCGTCAGCCGGCGCTGTGCCGATCAAGAACACCGAGTCGCGAGAGAGCTGGTCGACCAGCGACGCATACGGCACGCCCGACGATGGCAGCGAAAACCCCATCGTCATCGGCACTCCCGGTTGTGGCCATCCCGGGAAGAGGCTGTCGACCGACCACTGCTGCTGGTCGTACGCCATGACGCCTTTGGTCACCGTCGCCACCTTCCCCTCCACGCCACGAAACAGGTCGAAGGTGACAAAAAGCCCCCGCTGGCCGGCCGTGACCCCGACGTTGGTGCGGTACGCACTGTCGGAGTACAGCCCCGGCACGTAGTACGCGCCGGCCTCCTCCGGCAGCATCGCCGCCACCCCCTGGCCGAGGTTCCCAGCCGCCTCGAGCGCATAGGTTCGACCCAGCACCGCCGGCATCGGTCCGGTCTGCGGCGGCACGATCCGAAGGCCGCCGCGGACGTTGCCGGCTGCGAACAGCGTTTCCACCAGATCCGGCAGGAAGCGGCTCTGGCGCGGGGCGAGCGTGAGATCGCGGGTGATCGTCGAGCTGGACCCGGATGGCTTGAGCAGGAGCTGCAGAGCGAGCGACTCGTCCGAAGGGTTGGCCAGGGCGACGTCGGATCGCCACGGCGTTCCGCCGACCCCCGCCAGGTGCGCCACCACCGGCAGAACACGGGGCTGCTCCGCCGCCCGCACCGAGACGGTGCGCGTCGCCCTCGAGGTCCCACCGGCGTTGGTGGCTGCAAGCTCGACCTCGTAGGTGCCGGCCACGGCGTAGGCGTGCGACGGGTGCTGCAGGTTCGAAATACCGCCATCCCCGAACCGCCAAGCCCAGCTCGACGCTCCGCTCGAGCCGTCGGTGAACTGCACCGCTTGTCCGGTGATCGGTGACGCCGGCGCGAAGGTGAAGGCGGCGGTCGGGGGCGGCACGGTCGGCGTCGGGGTCCGCGTTGGGGTCGCCGTGCTGGTTGGGGTGGCGGTCGGGGGGGCGGTCGGGGTCCGCGTCGGGGTCGTCGTGATGGCTGGGGTGGCGGTCGGGGTCTGGGTGGCGATCGGGGG
>JAAYVZ010000148.1 GCA_012516935.1 Holophagae bacterium | reverse complement strand
TCGCGCCCGGCGCTGACCCGTACATGGAGTGGGGGGCGGTCAAGCTGTCGCCGGCCGAGGTGGGAGCGTTGCTCGGCGAGGAGCCGGCACCGTCGTACCCGGTCGCGCTGGGGTTCGAGGCGGCGGGCGGCGACACGTTCGGTGCGGTGCGGGCGCTCGATCTCGGGTTCTTCCTGCCGGGTGACCTGCTGCCCAAGATGGACCGGGCGACGATGGCGGTGTCGCTCGAGGCCCGCTCGCCGCTCCTCGACCACGAGGTGCTGGAGCTGTGCGCGACGTTCCCGGTAGAGGCTCTGCTCGCCGGCCGGCGCACCAAGGCGGTGCTGCGGGCGCTCGCCGTCGGGTTGCTGCCGGAGGAGGTGTGCGAGGCGCCCAAGCGCGGGTTCGAGCCGCCGCTCGCCGCGTGGCTCGCTGGGGGATGGGCGGGCGAGGTGGCGACAGTGCTGGAAGACCCGGAGGCGGCGATCTCGACGATTGCACCGGTCGAGCGGCGGAAGGCGTGGAGGAACTGGCAGCGCCGCCCCGACCGCGAGCGCGCCGCCCGCGCCGTGTACACCCTGGTCACCCTCGAGCACTGGCTCCGTCGCTGGGCCTCGTGAACCCACCCATCCGGCCAGTGGCTGGTTTTCACACCCGCTACGACCCCGCCACCGCCTCCCAGCCCTGCCGCCCGCCCCGTTTCCTTGCTCTGTGTCCCCTCTCCCCGCTGGCGCGGGGCGAGGGGGTTACCCGCTGGGTGGGCGGGGGCTACGGGCAGGCAACGGTGCGCCAGTCGAACGTCTCGCCGCGGGGCCACTCGCGGTTCGGCCAGCGCAGCCGGTACGCCGGCGCGGGCTGGAGCTGACGCTCGATCGCCGCGTTGAGGTCGCGCGCAGACGGCATCGCGGTGGCGGCCGAGCGCGGCTGCTCCAAGAACGTGCCGAGCGGGAACTCGCCCTTGCACGTCTCGCACAGCTCGTGACGCACCACCGCGACGAGCGGGTCGGGCGCCAGCCACCGCCCCTCGAGCCTCGTCATCGCCTCCCACATCGATAGCACCGGCACGGCGTACGTCCCATCCGGCTGCGCCACGAACCCTTCCACCTCCTCGGGCGGGGCGGGGACCGACACCGACAGCGCCGCCGGGAACGGGTCGAAGACGCGCCGCGACAGCTCGTCGAGCGGGTATGCCTCGCCGGAAGGAACCTGCAGCACCTTGACCGCTTCCTGCATGGCGCTGCTCGCAGTCTCGAGCATCGCCTGCTCGTCGGCGTCGAACTCCCAGCCCTTGTCGGTGTCGCTGACGCCGAGCAGCTCCCCGAGGCACGGCTCCGCCCGGTCGGGGTGAAGCTCGAGATACCGGTAGAGGTCACCCACCGCGGCGAGGTAGCGGGAGAGGACGGCGCTCCAGTCGGCGAGGGCACGCTCGACGCGCCGGCGCTCGGCCGGAGAGGCGCGGTTCGAGCTACGCGTGAACAGGCTCAGCTCGCTCCAGCCGGGCTGCAGCTCGAGCCGGCACTGCACGTCGGAAAACGAGAAAAAGCCGGCCAGCCCCTGGGGATCGCGAGCGAGCGCCTGGCGGACGACCCGCGACACCTCGCCAGAGACGCGCTGCAGCTCGAGCCGTTCCTGCGCCGGGTCCAGCTCCTCGAACCGGGGGTTCCACGACGCCCAGCCGGCCGCGAAGTCGGCCCGAGCCTCGGCGAGGCGCCGGTCCAGCGCCGGGTTCGGCGCCAGATAGCTCTGCTTGTGAACCACGGCTGCCGCGGTGACGACGAAGCCGCCTCCGGGCAGGAAGCACAGGTGTACACGCTCGGCCACCGGTTGCTCGAAGCACGCGGCGAGGGCGGCGAAGGCGGCGAGCGCTGTGATTCGGAGCCGCCGCTGCCCGCGGCGGACCGCTGGAGACGGTGTGGGTGTGGGCATCGCGGTCATCCTCCCTTCGAGAGCCGAGGTCCATTCTCCACGGTTTCTCCTCCGACGCTACGGTGAGCGCTGGCCTTCTCCGACAGTACTTGATGGTCGCTCGCTATCTCGTGGGCCTCGGACCCGGTCGGTCGACGTGGCAGGCACAATGCCACGCCGTACCGGCGAGACCGAACCACTCGTCCAATCGGCTACAGTTGCCCCTGGCAGCGAGACGCGATGCAGAGGAGGACGGAATGACGGGGTCGGTGAAGGGGCTGCGTGCAGCACCGGTTTTCGAGGGGCGGATCGTCATGGTGGGTTGTGGCAGCATCGGGCAGGCGATGCTGCCGATGATCGGTCGCCACCTCGGCGACGTATACGCCCGGATGATCGTGCTGGCGGCCGACGAGGCGGGACGCAAGATCGCCGAGCGCTGCGGAGCCCGCTTCATTCACTGCAACCTGACGCCGGGCAACTATCGCACGATCCTGAAGAACTACGTGCGTGCGGGTGATCTGCTGCTCAACCTGTCGATCGACATCTCGAGCCTCAGCCTGATTCGCTTCTGTGCCGAGCGGGACGCGCTCTACGTCGACACCTCGATCGAGCCCTGGCCCGGTGTGTTCGACAACCCGATGTTGGAGCTGCGCCAGCGCACCAATTTCGCGATCCGCGCCAAGCTGCTCGATCTCGCCGAGGAACTGGGTTCCGATTCACCGACCGCGGTCGTCGATCATGGGGCGAATCCAGGGTTGGTATCGCATTTCGTGAAGCGGGCGCTGCTCGACCTGGACCGGGAAATGCGCGATGGCAACGCGCGCCCGACGACGCGCGAGCAGTGGGCGGCACTCGCATGCGAGCTTGGGGTGACGACGATCCAGATATCGGAACGCGACACGCAGGCCAGTCAGCGTCCAAAACGCCAGGGAGAATTCATCAATACCTGGTCCGTCGATGGCTTCATCGACGAGCTCATGCAGCCCGCGGAGCTGTCTTTCGGCAGCTTCGAGAAGCGGCGGCCGAAGCGGGCGCGCGAGCATCGTCCGGGTTCGGGCACGCTGTTTCTGGAGCGTCCCGGAGCCAGTACCTTCGCGCGCAGCTGGGTCCCTTCGCGTGGCGGCTTCCAGGGAATGCTGGTCACGCATGACGAGGTGTTCTCGATCGCGGACTACCTATCGATCCGCGATGAGCACGGCTTCGTCTTTCGACCGAGCGTGATGTTCGTTTATCACCCCTGCGACGACGCCATGCTCTCGGCGCTGGAGCTGGAGGGCAACGGATGGGTTGCGCAAGCGGCTCATCGACGTCTGGGAGCGGATATTGTCGAAGGCATGGATGAGCTCGGGGTGCTGCTGGCCGGTCATGAGCGCAACGCATACTGGTACGGTTCGCAGCTCGACATAGCGGCGGCGCGCCAGCACGTGCCCTATGCCAATGCGACGACGGTGCAGGTGGTTGCCGGTGCGCTCGCCGCGATGATGTGGGCGCTGCGCAATCCGCGTCGTGGTGTCGTCGAACCCGAGGATCTGGACTTCGATGAATGCCTGGCGATCGCCGAGCCCTATCTCGGGCGCCTGATGGGGGAGTTCACCGATTGGACGCCGCTGGCTGGGCGCGGCAAGTACTTCCCGGAAAACCTCGACGTGCAGGATCCCTGGCAGTTCCAAAACGTGCGCAGCCGGCAGTGGTTTGGCGAGTAGAGGCGCAGAGGGGGGGCGGGGTGCGAATGGCGGCAAGGGCACCACGATGCCTTCGCCGCGGGAGGGTTCAGCTCACTTGCCGATGACGCGCAGGGTGTCGCCGAGCGGCGTGCCCGCACCCTGCGGCGGCCGTCGGTGGGTGCCGCTCATCCACCGCCTCTCCGAGGTCGACCCTCTGGTTGGCCCGCGCGGTGGCGCAATCATGCGCATCATCGCGTACATCACCGAGCCGAGGGTGATCGGAAGGATCCGCAGACGCCTCGCCGCCACGGGGATGGAGGTGCATAGCCCACCCAGCGCCGATCCCTCCTCACCCCAACGCACGGTCACCGCCGCGTGGCCGCCACGCCCCGGTCGCCCGCTCCGCGCACGACGTGAGGCCCGAGCCCGGCGCAGCCCCGTCCGCCACACCAACCGCGTGGGGCGTCGCAGCGTCGGGTAGAGCGTGTCCCAGACTGGCTCATGCAGCAATCGCTCGCGGGGTCAGAGGCGGTGGCAACTCCGAAGTAGTGGTGGCTACGCAGAGACCCGGCCGGCTCTCCCCGCAGCCGGTTGCTCTCAGCGGGTGCCGAGGATCACGAGCAGGGCGCCGGCGGTGGCGACGAGGATGCCGGCCACTCTGCGGGTGGTCAGGCGCTCGTGAAGGAAGATCACCGCCAACACGAAGACGAACACGTTCGAGAGCTGGTTGAGCGAGGACGCGACCGAGGCGAGGGTGTACTTCATGCCGAGCACCCAGAGCAACGTCGCGCCGAACATGCCGAAAAACGAGCCCCACAGGGTGTTTGCCCAGTGCGGGCCGCGCAGCGTGGCGAGGATGCACCGGCCCGGGCGCCCGAGCACGAACGGTACCAGCGCCACGAGCCCCGAGCCCACCCGAACCACGATCGTGTCGAAAACGGCGACCCGACCCAGCGCCCCCTTCATGAGCACGACGCTGATCGCCACCGAGAGCATCGCCACCGCGCCGTAGGCCAGGCCGAGCAGGACCTGCCGGCGCGCGCGGTGCGAGCGGTCGGGCTCGTACGCCGCGGTGGCGATGGCGGCGGCGATCAGCGCGACGCCCACGAGCTGCAGGAGCGTCAGGCGCTCGCCGAGGAAGACGAACGACAGCGCGACGACGAAGCCGACGTACAGGCAGACGACGATGGCGTACAGTCCGGCGCCGAGCTGCTGCAGCGCCTTGAACAGGTAGGTGTCCGAGATGGCGATGCCGAGGATGCCGCTTGCCACCAGCGCGGCGAGGTCCCACGGCGCGATCGAGCCCAGGCCGGAGCCGCCCACGAGCAGCAGCATCGGCCCGAACAGCGCCAGCGAGAAGCCGTTCTTGACGAGATTGAGAGCGATCGGGTGGACGGTGTCGGAAGCTCGCTTGAAGAGCACCACGGCCGCCGCCCAGGTGAGCGCCGCGGCGAGCGAGAACGCCTCACCGGCGTACAGGAACGGGACCTCGGCCACGGCGGGTAAGCCTATCAGTCCTCAGGCGAGCGTCAAACGGTACGCTGGCTGGATCACGACTTCTCGCTCGCCTCGGTCTTGGCGAGATGCTCGGCTCCGCGCAGCGGCTGCACCCGCTGACGGTTCCGCACGCGCAGGTTGAGCATCTCGACGCCGACCGAAAACCCCATCGCGAAGTAGATGTAGCCCTTCGGGATGTGGCGTCCGAAACCCTCGACGACGAGGGCGAACCCGACGAGCAGGAGGAACGATAGCGCCAGCATCTTGATCGTCGGATGGTGCTCGACAAAAGCGGAGATGGGACCGGCCGAGAGCATCATCACCCCGACCGCGATGACGATCGCCGCGATCATCACCGGCAGGTGGTCCGACATGCCGATGGCCGTGATCACCGAGTCGAGCGAGAAGATAATGTCGAGCACGATGATCTGGCTGATCACCCCGGCGAAGCTGGCGACGACCGCGTGTGCCCGCCTCTCGCCCTCCCCTTCGAGGTGGTGGTGGATCTCGAACGTCGCCTTGGCGAGCAGGAAGACTCCGCCTCCGATGAGGATCAGGTCGCGGGCCGTGAAGTCGTGGCCGAAAACTGCGAACAAGCTCACGGTGAGATGGGCGAGCCAGGCCAACGAGGTGAGCAACCCGATGCGGGTGAACATCGCGAGCGCGAGGCCGAGGGTGCGAGCTCGCGCCCGCCTGGCCGCCGGCAGCCGGCCGGCGAGGATCGAGATGAAGATGATGTTGTCGATACCCAGCACGATCTCGAGCGCCGAGAGCGTGAGCAAAGCGAGCCAGGCGTTGGGGTCGGTGAGCAGGCTCATGATGCGAATTATCGTCCAGCCGCGAGGCCGCGGGATCGCGCGCTCTCCCGCAGCACGTCGGATCAGCCGACGAGCGGCTTGATCACCGCGGCCGCGAACTGCTCGAAGGTGGTCGTGCCGCGTAGGTCGGGGTCGGGTGGCAGACCCTGGACGATGCGGCCGGTGGCGAAGGCGTCGTACAGCTCGAGCAACGAGTCGACCATATCGGCTGCCAAGCCGGTCCCGAGCATCGCCTGCCGTGCCTGGTCGGGTGTTACCTGCACGTGCGCCACGGGTTTGCCGAGCACCTTCGTCAGGGTGGCGGCGACATCACCGTAGCCGAGCTCGGCCGGGCCGTAGAGCAGGACGGCCCGCGTGCCGGACCAGCTCGGCTCGAGCAGCAGCTTCGCGGCGGCCTCGGCGATGTCGGCGGTCGCGACCATCGGCGTCCTGGCGTTGCCCGGGACCGGCAGGAACATCGCGCTCGCGGTCTTGATCGTCTCGAGCGACATCAGGACGTTCTCCATGAACGCGCCGGGCCGCAGGTGCGTGACGTTGGTCGCGACCTCACCGATCGCCTGCTCGACGTCGTGCAGGCCGTTGACCGGTCCGGCACCGTAGCCGAGCTGCGCGCCGACGCTCGAGAGGTTGACGACGCGGCCGATGCGGTTGGCCTGGATCGCCCGGGCGGCGATGGCGCCCATCCGACGCTGGTAGGCGCGGAAGTCGGGCGCCTGGTAGTTGGGCGGCGTGAGCCAGAACAGCGCCTCTGCCCCGCGCGTGGCCTCGAGGACGAACGCCTCGTCCTCCAGCGAGCCCTCCGCCACCCTGGCGCCGCGGGCGACGAAGCCGGCCACCTTTTCGGGGTGCCGGGCGATGAGCGTGACCTCGGCGCCGGCGGCGAGCAGCCGGTCGGTGAGCTTGGAGCCGATGTTGCCGGTGGGTGCGGTGACGACGATGCGCATGTGGGACCTCCCTTGGCTCGGGACCTTGCGGTCGTGTGCGTACCAACCCGAGCGAGGAAGACGGCGATTCCCGGCCCCGCCCGGGGTGAGGCGTGTCCCGGCCCGGGCTTCGTCCGAGTCGGTGTCCGTCTCTGGCGTGCAGTCGGTTCGAGGGCTGACTCGCAGGTGCAACGGCGGTAGGTCAGCACACCTGAACCCTCCCGTTCCTGGCCACTCGTGACAAAGCCCGGCCGTGTTGCTGGGGGTGTTCGTGTGGCGGAGCGGAAGAGCTTTCTCGGTTCTCAGCCTCCACTCGGGAGGATGGGGGGTGGTGGCCACGACCACGACGAGGATCAGGTCCGACACCGGGGGCGGAAAAGCACCAGCGGGGCTGGCCCCATCTTCACAAGAGCCAACGCAGGCCGAGCAGCGGTAGGATCGTGAGGGTGAAGAACACCACCGCCACCACCACGAACAGCAGCCCGCCAGTGACGACGAGCACGGCGTCCTCCTCGAGCAGGCCGACAGTGGTGATGGCGATGACGAGGGCCGGCATCGTGTTGGTGAACAGGATCGGCAATGGCAGCGCGAGCTCCACGCCGGAGACGGCGATGACGCCCCCGGCAATGGCGTGCGTCCAGCGTTGGCTGTGGAACCATTTGCCGCGGGGCCTGATGATACGCTCGGCCTTGGACAGCAGCTTCTGGCCGGCGCGCACGGCCTTGAGCACGACCCCGGGCGGCAGCTCGTTGTCGAGCAAGCGCTTGGGTAACCATGGCGGTAGGCCGACCGCCATCAGCACCCCCAGCAGCGCGATCGCCAGACCGATCGGGGTCGATACACCCGGCAGCGGCAGGGGCTGCAGAAACGGCAGCACGAGAAGGAACGCCAGCGCCGCGTGACCGCGGGTCGAGAGGTGGTCGATGAGCACCCGTCCGGTCACCGGACCCTGCTCGGACAAGCGCAGCACCTGTTCGAGCTCCTCCGACAGCCGGCAGCAGTGGTGGGGTCGAGGTGAGGCAGGTGTGGTCACTACTTCCTGATCGGGCTCCGCGCTCACGGGTGCACTATCAGCGACGCACCTACAGACCGTCAACTCCTGCGGTGCCGCCGCGTGGTCTCGGCTGCCGGTAGCGGGGTGTCCGTCGACCGGCCGTGCTTCCGGTGGCGGGCGCTACCTGGGCGAGCTTTGCGGCCATGTCCAGGTTGCTTCGGGTGGCGTGACCGGGTTGGCGATCGATGGTCGGGAGGTGGGGGCGAAGCAGAGAAAGGCTTGCGGTGCTCGGCTCTCGATCGAGTGCGTGGGTGGTTCGCTCCCGACCCCCGAGCCGTGGGGCGCTCACTTGACATCGCGGTCGCGCCGTTGTGGCATGACGACCGTCGCCGGCTTCGGCGGCGGGAGGTCCCCCGGTGCACGGGCTCGATTCGATCTTCAACCCCACGCGTATTGCCCTCGTGGGCGTGACCGAAAACCCGAGAGCGGTGGGCGGCACGGTGCTGCGCAACCTCGTCGGCTCGGGGTTCCGCGGCGTCGTCTACCCGATCCACCCGAAGCTCGAGGCGGTGCTGGGCGTGCCGTGCTTCCCGACCCTGCAGGCGCTCCCACGGACCCCCGACGTCGTGGTCGTGTGCACGGCGCCGCAGCAGGTGCCGGAGGTGGTTGCCGAGTGTGGCGCCACCGGTGTCAGGGGCGTGGTGGTGATGTCCTCCGGGTTCGGTGAGGCGGGCGAGGAGGGCAGAGGGCTCGAGGCCGAGCTGCGTGCCACCCTCGGGCGCTACCCGGCGATGCGTGTCATCGGTCCCAACTGCCTCGGCGTCATGGTGCCGCGGCTGGCGCTCAACATGACCTTTGCCGGGGCGATGGCGAAGCCCGGCAAGGTGGCGTTCCTCTCGCAGTCGGGGGCGCTGTGTACCTCGGTGTTGGACTGGGCGCTCGAGCAGGGCATCGGCTTCTCGTACTTCGTCTCGGTTGGCAACATGCTGGACGTCGGCTTCGCCGACCTCATCGATCAGGTGGCCGAGGACCCCGAGACCGACTCGATCATCCTCTACATGGAGTCGCTCACCGACGCGCGGGAGTTCATGACCGCGGCGCGGGCGTTCGCACGCTCCAAGCCGATCGTGGCGTTCAAAGCGGGGCGGTTCACCGAGTCGGCCAGGGCCGCGGCCTCGCACACCGGGGCGCTGGCTTCCGAGGACGCGGTGTACGAGGCGGCGTTCGCCCGCGCCGGGGTCGTCCGCGTGGGCGAGATCGGCGAGATCTTCCACTGCGCCGAGCTGGTGGGCCGCCACCGGCGCCCCGCCGGGCCACGCCTGGCGATCGTCACCAACGCCGGCGGTCCGGGTGTCATGGCCACCGACGCGCTGATGGCGCGGCAGGGCGTGCTCGCCGAGCTGGGGGCCGCGACCATGGCGCAGCTCGACGAGGTGCTGCCTGCCGCGTGGTCGCGCGGCAACCCGGTGGACGTGCTGGGGGACGCTCGCTCCAAGCGCGTCGCCCGGGCGGTCGAGATCGTGCTCGCCGATGCCGGCGTGGACGCAGTGCTGGTCATCCTCACCCCGCAGGCGATGACCAACCCCACCGCCACCGCCAGAGAGCTGGCCGAGCTCGGCGCCAAGGCGCACAAGCCGATTCTGGCCGCCTGGATGGGCGGAGCGGCGATGCGGGAAGGGGTGCGGGTGCTGGCAGCCGCTGGAATCCCCGTCTACGCGACCCCCGACGAGGCGATCAAGGCGTTCATGACGCTGGTGGTGTACGCGCGCAATCTCGCCGCGCTGTACGAAACCCCCAAGAACGTGCCGGTGACGTTCACCCTCGACCGGCGCCGCATCGCCGAGCGCGTGCAGGCGTCTGGCACTGCGGCGGGTGGGTGGCTCTCGGAGACCGACGCCAAGGAGCTGCTCGAGGCGTACGGTATCCAGACCACCCGACCACTCCCAGCCGCCACTGCCGCCGAGGCGGTCGCGGCCGCCGAGGTCATCGGCTATCCGGTGGTGCTCAAGCTCGCCAGCCCGGACATCACCCACAA
Organism: Holophagae bacterium; assembly: GCA_012516935.1. Taxonomy (GTDB): domain Bacteria; phylum Acidobacteriota; class Thermoanaerobaculia; order Thermoanaerobaculales; family Thermoanaerobaculaceae; genus JAAYVZ01. The sequence goes on along the minus strand of JAAYVZ010000148.1, from coordinate 16,120 downwards.
GTCGGACGTCGGTGGCGTGGTGCTCGACCTTCCCGACGCCGAAGCGGTGCGCACCGCGTTCACCCGCATCATCGCCTCGGCGCGACTGGCGCAGCCGGAGGCGCGGGTCGATGGCGTCACCGTGCAACCGATGGCCGATACGCGCGAGGGTGTCGAGCTGATCGTCGGGGCCAAGCGCGACCCGGTCATGGGCAGCGTCATTCTGGTCGGGCTCGGGGGTGTCGCCGCCGAGGTGTTGCAGGATCGTGCTCTTGGCTTGCCGCCGCTCAACGAGCGGCTGGCTCGTGCCTTGCTCGAGTCGCTGCGCTCGTACCCCCTGCTCACCGGGTACCGCGGCCGGCCGGCGGTCGATATCTCCCGTCTCGTCGAGACGCTCATCCGCTTCTCGTACCTCGTGGCCGACCTCCCCGAGGTGCGCGAGCTCGACGTCAACCCCCTGCTCGTCACCCCGCGCGGCATCGTGGCGCTCGACGCCCGGGTGCTCGTGGACCGGGGACCCGGCGGCGTCCCGGAGCGGCCGTACGCTCACCTCGCGTTGCGCCCGTACCCCGAGGAGTACGTGCGCTCGGTGTCGTTGCGCGACGGCACCCAGGTGCTGCTGCGCCCGATTCGCCCGGAGGACGAGCCGGCATGGCTCGAGCTGCTCGGCTCCTGCTCCCGGGAGACGATCTACGCCCGCTTCCGCTACCTGTTCCACTGGGCCAGCCACCAGGTCGCGACGCGCTTCTGCTTCATCGACTACGACCGCGAGATCGCCATCGTCGCCGAGGTCGGCGAGGGTTCGGAGCGGCGCCTCGTGGGGGTGGGGCGCCTGGTCGCCGCCCCCGATCTGTCGAGCGTCGAGTACGCGGTGCTGGTCACTGACGCCTGGCAGAACCGTGGCCTTGGGCAGGTGCTCACCGACTACTGCCTGGAGATCGTCAGCAGCTGGGGCATTGCAAAGGTGGAGGCGCAGACCACCGCCGACAACGTGCGGGTGGTGGCGATCCTCACCGAGCGCGGCTTCATCCTCGAGCACGACGAGGAAGGTCTGATCCGCGCGACCCTCACGCTGTAGAGGCAGGGGACGAGGGACCTCCGCGCCTTGCGGAGGCGTGGCCTGCTCGGCAGGGCCTCGGTTGCGATGCTGGGCGCGAAGCTTGGGACCGCGCCGGTTCGGGTGGCGGGGTAGGGTGGCGGAGGTGGTGCGGAGGCCGCACTGGGTGGGGAACCGGGCGGTGAACCGAGCACCGACGACCGACAACTGGCCGGGTGGGCGGGGGCCGCTACCCGTGCTATCGTCTTCGGCGCAAACGACCGTTGGGTCGTCACGCCAGGTCGGATGGGGTGCACATGCTCGGGCTCTCGGTGGTGCTGGCACTGTTGCCGGTCGTCGTCATCCTGCTGTTGCTGGTGGTTCGCAAGACGCCGGCCGACATCGCGGGGCTGGTGGGGTGGGGAGTCGCGGTCGCGCTCGCGCTCGTGTACTTCCACACCCCGCTTTCCACCGCGCTGTGGGCGAGCCTGGCAGGGGGCATCGCCTCGTGGCCGATCGCTCTCATGGTCGCGACCTCGATCTTCCAGATCACGGTGATGGCCGAGACTGGGGCGCTCGGGCGTATCGTCACGTTGATCAAGACCGTGTCACCGAAGGACAAGGTCGTGCAGGTGCTGATCATCAACTTCGGGTTCGGTACGTTGATTGCAGCGATCGGTGCGACACCGGTATCGATCCTGCCGCCGATCATGCTGGCCCTCGGTTATACCTCGTTCGTGTCGATCGCGTTGCCGGCGCTCGGGTACGACGCGCTGTGTACGTACGCACTGCTCGGCGTACCGGTGGTGGTGTTCTCGGATCTCGTGGGGCTGCCGGTGGCTGAGGTGAGCGGGTACTTTGCCCGCTTCATGCCGGTGATCTCGACCTGCATCGGCTTCGGGATGATGTGGATCGTCGGGCGCTGGAAGATGATGGTCAAGGGGCTCGTGCCGACGCTGGTGTCGGGTCTGGTGGCAGGGTTCATCACGATCGGGATGAACGAGCTCGAGCTCATCCCCCTCACCGGGGTCGTGGCAGGGCTGGGGGTGATCCTGGTGATGCTCGCCTACCTCAAGGTGCGTGGGCTGCCACTGATCGATCGCAGCGTGCTCACCCCCGAAGACCTGGCGCAGGAGCAGAAGATGTCGCTCGGGCGGGCGCTCTCGCCGTGGCTGATCCTGGTCGCCTTCTCGTTCCTCGTGAACCTGCCGCAGCTTCCGTTCTACGAGCTGACGTTCCGCCGGTTGGCGATGCCGATCGAGATCATCCCTGGGCGGCCGGAACGGGTGCGCTTGTTCTGGCAGGCCTACTTCTGGATCCTGGTCAGCACGCTGGCGGCTCTGCCGCTGCTGCGCGCGAGGTGGGCGCAGATGGCGAGCTCGCTGCGCAAGTGGAGCACTCGCGCGCCACGGCCGGTGCTGGCGGCGGCGGTGTTTTTTTCCCTCGCCTACGTGCTCAACCACTCGGGCAAGGGGCTCGACTTTAAGCTCGTGGAGCCGCTGCACAACATGATCTTCGTGGTCGCCGACGCGAGTGCGCGGGTGTTCGACAAGGCGTACCCGCTGATCGCGCCGTTCCTCGGCCTGTTGGGCGGGTTCATCTCGGGCTCGGAGGCGTCGTCGCTGGCGATCCTCACCAAGCTCCATCTCACGACCTCCGAGAAGATCGGCGCGCTGGGGCTGCTGGTCGCGGCGGCGAGCGGCATCGGTGGCGGGCTCGCCAGCGTGATATCGCCGGCCAAGCTGCAGAATGCGGCGGCGACGATCGACCGCATCGGCGAGGAGGGGAAGGTGATCCCGGTGTGCGCAGCGATCTCGATTACGATCACCGCGGTATGTGCGCTCATGACGAGGTTGTGGGCGTATTGAGCTCGCTGGAGGCGGCACGATGAAAGCCCTCCCACTCGCCCTCATTGCGCTCGTGTCCGGCGTCGTCGTCGCCCCCACCCAGACGAGCGCCCAGCCGGCGCCGCCCGATCCCCCGAAAGCCGAGATCGGCTTCGAGGAGCGCGTACGCTCGGAGGACTGGGGAAACCTGACCGACTTCTCGAGCACGAACGATGACTTCCGCACGCAGTACCGGTTCCGCAGCCGCCTATGGATGACGCTCCGGCCTTCAGCCAGGGTCGAGGTGGTGGCGGGAATCATCAACGAAAACCGGAGGATCGCCGAGCCGAGCATGGCGTTCCACGGGCGCGAGGTGGTGTTCGAGACGCTGTACGTGGACTGGAGGCTCGGGTCCGGATGGGCGGTCCGCGCCGGGCGCCAGAATCTCATGCGCGGCGAGGGGTTCGTGCTGTTCGATGGCAACCCGCTCGATGGCTCGCGCACCGCGTACTTCAACGCTCTCGACCTGTACCGGAGCTTCGGGAAGTCGAGGCTCGAGCTGCTGGCCATCTCGAACCCGCGCACTGACCGCTACCTGCCGCGCTTCAACGAGGCGAGGAAGGTCTCCGAGCTGCAGCGGCTTGTGGAGTGGGACGAGCGGGCGCTCGGCGCCTACCTCACGTACGCCGAGCTGCCCAAGACGGGGCTCGAGGCCTACGCGTTTTACAAGACCGAGACCGGCGACTTCCGTGCCGCCACGCACCCGCTGTTCCAGCCGGACCGCCAGCTCGGGGTGGTGGGCGGCCGCGTCGTGCGGACGCTCGGGAAGGGGTTCACCCTGGTCGGCGAGGCGGCCTACGAGGTCGGCAGCCAGGATGCTCAGCCCGGCAGCAGCGGCGCCTCGCGCGACCTCCGGGCGTGGGGCGGCTACCTGAGGTTCCGGAAGGAGCTCGGCGGCAAAGCCGGGCCCAGCGTGTCGCTCGCCTATATCGGGCTGTCCGGCGACGACCCGGCGACGGACACCATCGAGGGCTGGGACCCACTGTTCTCCCGCTGGCCCAAATGGAGTGAGCTGTACATCTACAGCCTCGGGTCCGAGACGGGCGCGTCATATTGGTCCAACATCGGGATGTGGGAAGCTGAGCTACGCCTGACGCCCGCGAAGTGGCTTGCGGTGCGAGCGGCGTATTACCGCATGCAGGCTTTCGAAAGCCTTGGGGCGCGGGGCGGGGTCTTCGGTTCCGGCACGCACCGCGGGGACCTTTTCCAGATCCGCGGCGACGTCACCTTGGGCGGGGGCTGGAGGGGACACGCGGTGTACGAGCACCTCGACCCAGGCAACTTCTATGCCGGCCGAGACGCCGCCCATTACCTGCGTTTCGAGGTCATCTACACCCTCAAGCACGCGCTCTGACCCCACCCGCCCGCCGCGGCCCAGAGGACCGCGCCAACCGTCGTGGCGGAGGCCCTGCCGAGCGTGCCGACCCACTGGTGGGTGCGGATGCCGCGGCCGCGCCATGGCCTTGTGCGGATGGTCGAGGATGAGGCTGCTGACTGAAGCCGCCGACCACGGGTGACGGGCGGGGCTTTCTCCATTTTCGTGGCTCGTGGCTCAGCTCTGGTGGAGCAGCTTCTCTACCCGCGCGACGACCATATCCATGGCCACGGTGTTGAGGCCGCCCTCGGGGATGATGACGTCGGCGTAGCGCTTGGAGGGCTCGACGAACTCGAGGTGCATCGGCCGTACGGTGCCGAGGTACTGGCAGATCACCGAGTCGGCGGTGCGGCCGCGCTCGGCGATATCGCGCTGGAGGCGGCGAATGAAGCGGATGTCCGGGTCGGTGTCGACGAACAGCTTGACGTCGAACAGCTCGCGCAGCTCGGGTTCGGCGAAGATGAGGATGCCCTCGACGACGATCACCGCGTGTGGCTCGATGCGCTCGGTCACACTGGTGCGGGTGTAGGTCTTGAAATCGTACACCGGCATCGGTACCGGGTGTCCGGCCTTGAGCTCCCGCAGGTGCTGGACGAGCAATGGCGTATCGAGCGCGTCGGGGTGGTCGAAGTTTTCCTTCACGCGCTCGGCGAGCTGGAGGTGGCTGAGGTCCTTGTAGTATGCGTCGTGCATCAGAAAGGCGATGCGACGGGTGCCGACGCGCTTGAGGATGACGTTGGCGACCGTGGACTTGCCGGAGCCGGATCCACCGGCAATGCCGATGACGAGGGGGGTGGCGCGGTTGTGCATGGCGCATGGTACTCCCGCTGGGCAATCCGGGGCCAGGGGACACCCGCCCCTTTGGTCGGCCACCGCTTTCGGCTTCGGTGGAGGGGGTATTCTGGGTGGGATGGGAGGCGGCATGTACTGTCCGAACCCGAAGTGCATCGATTACGAGCAGGATGGGGTGCCAGGCGAGTACGTGGACACGGTTACGACCTGCCCCAAGTGCGGGAGCGCGCTCGTTGTCGAGCTGCCGCCCGGCTGGCCGGATCGATACGACGAGACCTTCGACGATGAAGAGCACGGGCCGGATGAGGAGCGCAGCGGCCGTGCCCAGCCGGTTCATGTCGAGGCACCGGGGCTCGGGACGTTCGTCCCGCTCGCGGCCTACGACTACCCGGACGAGGCGGACGTCCTGCTCGAGCACCTCGCCGCTGCCGACATCACGGCGGTAGTGCTCTTGGATGACGGGCGCGATTTTCTCGACAAGGGTGACGTTGCCACCTGCTCCCGCGTGCTCGTCCCCGAAGGCCAGTACCGGGTCGCCGCGTCGATCCTCACCGCCCTCGACCGCGCCTAGCCGGACCGCTCACGGCCGCACGATGCGCAGCTGCACCGTCGGCCCACCTGGCGCGATCCCGTTCGCCTCGAAGCGGGTCTCGATACACCTGCGCCTGGCGGTGGCGCGAGCGGCGATACCTCCGGTGCCAGCTCAGGCTGACAGCTCGCGCAGGGTTTCCCTCCGGCTTTCGACGGTCACCGCAGGCGGATACGGCCGAGTGGTGGAGGGAGCGAGCGCGCGTCGACGACGAAGAGCTCGCCGGTGCTGTTTCCGGCGGCGATGCGGGTCCCACCCGGCAATACGGCGCACATCCCGAGCTGGCCGAGGTCGGTCGACAGCCCGATCGCGACCTCGACGTCGAGGCCGCCCTCGATGCGGGAAACGGAGTACCTGACGAGCTTGTTGGCCCCGACCACTGCCAGCTCGTGGTCGCCGAACGGAGCGGCCCACTCCAGGTGGTGGTCCGGAGGCTCGATCTCCCACGCCCGGCCGCTCGCCACGTCGAAAAGCCACAAAGAGGCCGGGCGGACGCCGACGACGAGCACGACATCGGCCCTTGGGTGGGCGCACACCGAGTAGGCGCCCTCCGAGCGGATCCGCTGTGTCCGCATCGCCGTCCAGGCGCTGCCCTGACGGCGCAGCTCCATCCAGCTTCGCTCCCAGGTCCCGACCACCGCGAGGCCGCGCCGGGAGTCGATCCAGAGCGCGGACTTGGACCCTCCTCCAGGGGCGATGGTGGCGGTCTCGACGAGATCGGGTAGGCGCCACGCCTTGATCGTGTGGTCGGAGGAGGTCGACCACAGGGTGCGGGTCGCCGCCTCCCAGAACAGGTAGTTGACGAGGTAGCTGTGGGCTCGGCTGCGGGTGACGACCTCGAGCCGAGCTGCGTCCCACACGGCGATTGTCTTGTCGTCGGAGGCGGTGACGACTCGGTCGCCGACGGTGACCAGCGAGGTCAGCCCCTGCGTGTGGCCGCGGCGTGACTCGAGCCGGGAGGTCTCGAGGTCGTAGCGGTGGAGCTGCCCGTCCGAAGTGCCGAGCAGTACCCGACGACCGTCCTCGCTGGCGCCGATCGCCCAGATCGGCACCCCGGCGACGGCGCCCCGGCGCTCCAGGGGAAGCCCGCGGTACGCGAACGAGATCACCTTCTGCGCTGCGGCATCGCGTACCAGCAGGCCCGACGGTCCGAAGCTGAGGTCGAGATAGGCCGCGGCCGGCGCCTCGATCTCAGCTACCTTGCCAGCGCCCTCCCGCAGCAACGCCAGCCGTCCCTCCTTGCCGACGACGAGCGTCGGGTGGTCGGGCAGGAACAGCAGGGCATGGGTCTGACCGGGGAGAACGTGACGGGTCGGGGACCTGCCGCCGACGAGGTCGTAGACGACGACCTCATCGAACCAACCGCCAACCGCCAGCTTCTCGGAGAGATCGTCGATGGCGAGGGCGTTGACCTGGCCGTCCCAATCGCGTGCGGCGAGCACCTCCCGCCCGGTCGCGAGCTCGATGGCGTGCACCGTATGGTCGACGCCAACCCAGGCGACGTAGCGGGCGCTGAGGGTGAGCCGGCTGGGGGGCACGTCGAGACGCCGCTCGACGAGTGGCCGCCGACGTGGCTCGGCGAGCGAGAGCACCCGGAGTTTCGTCGAGTCGGCGCGGGCGAGCGCCGTGCTCCGGCGATCGAGCGCCAGCAGCTCGTCCTGCCCGATCCTCTCGGCGACCACCCGCTCGCTGACCCGTTCCTTGCCCGGGAAGAGGTTGCGCACCACGAGCCGTCCGGCCGTGCGGATCGCCAGCTCGCCGACCCGGGCGCTGCCAACCACCTCCTCGTCGGGAGCCAGCGGGGTGAACGACGGTGCGGCGGCTCCCTCGAGGTCCACGAGGTAGACACCTTGACGGCCCACGGCGAGCACGATGCCCGGCTGCGGCCCGCTCCCCACCAGCCGAACCACGTCCTTCGGCAGCGCCGCCTCGTGGTGTGGCGATAGCATCTCACCGGTCGCCGGCGACACAGCACCCGACCGCTCGGTCCGGGCCGGAGCGAGGCCGGCGAGGCGCTCCTCGTATGGCTTGGCGAGGTCGTAGCGACCCTGCTCCCGGTAGAGAAGCGCCAGGTGCTCGAGCGTCGCAACCAGATCGGGGTGACGCATACCGAGCGCCTTCTCGCGCCCGGCGAGTGCCTCGCCGAGGAGCTTCTCCGCCTGATCGTACTGGCGGAGTCGAACGGCGAGAAGCCCGGCGTTGTCGAGCGAGGCGGCGAGATCCGGGTGGTTCGCCGGGAGCAGCTCTCGACGCGTCTGCAAGGCGCTGTCCACGAGCCCTTTGGCTCGGCCGAGCAGGCCGAGCTTGAGGTAGGCGACACCCATAGCGTCGGCGAGCCGAGCCTGGGTAAGCCGATCCCCACCGGCCGCCTCTTGCATCCGCCGGGCACCCTGGTCGAGCAGCTCGCGGGCGGTCACCGTCTCGCCACGGCCGCCAGCCGCGCCGGCCAGATCGAAAAGGTCAACGAGAAAACGCGACACCTCCCGGGCCGCGGCTGCCTCCCGCTCGGCTCGCGCCGCTTCCAGCCCGATCCGGCGCGCCTGGATTGCCATGGCGGCGGAGAACACCGTCAGGGCCGTAACCGCCGGGATCAGCAGACGCCGTCGCCGGCGGCTGCGCTCAGCCTGAGCGTGGGATAGGCGATCTGCCTCGAGCGCCGCGCGGCGGCGGTCGAGCGAGCGCAGGCGGATCGCCAGCTCGGCCGCGGAGCTGAGCCGTCGCTCCGGCATTCCGTCGACGCAGGCAGCGATGTCCTCGCGCAGCAGCTCGTCGCCGACGTCGCGCTCCCACCCCGGCGCCAGCGGCCGGTCGAGGTCGCCGGCGGCGAGCTGGTAGAGCACGATCCCGAGAGCGAAGACGTCCGCCTGGACGGTCGCGGGACGGCCGGTCAGAAGCTCCGGCGCCATGTACTTGGGGGTGCCGGAGGTGGTGCTCTTGGTGCCGCCGAGCTCGGTCGTCCCCATCGTGATCCCGAACTGCGCGAGGCGGGAGGTGTCGGTCACCAGACCGATACCGAAGTCGGTGAGCTGCGCCTGGAGCCGGCCGTTCGGGTCCTCGATGATGAGGATGTTGGTCGGCTTGAGGTCCTTGTGCAGCACGCCGACCGAGTGGGCGGCAGCCAGCGCCTCGGCGGCTTGGGCCACGATCTCGAGCCGCGTCGCCAGGGGTACCGAGCCGACCCCGCCCTTGCCCGCCGCCCAGTCCGCGAGGCTGCCGCCGGCGGTGTACTCCGACTCCAGGAAGTACGGCTGCTCGTCGAAGTTCCAGTCGCGCACCCGGGCGATATCCGGGCGGTCGCCGAGCGCCTCCTTGAGCAGCCGGAACAGCGTCACCTCGCGCTTGAGCCCGCGCAGCCGCTCGGCCTCGAAGCAAAACTTGAACACCAGCCGGTCGCCGGTCTTGGTGTGGCGCGCCAACCAAACCTCGCCGAACCCGCCCTCACCGAGCTTCTCAACCAGTGTCCAGCGATCACGGTGCGGCACCTGCTGACCCGGCGCCGGCCGCCACCCGACGATCGTCTGGTCGCCGCCGACCCGGTGGGCCTTCTCGGAGTCGGGCGGTGGCGCCAGCGGCGCACCAGCAGCGTCGCCGACCTCGAACACCTCTACCGGTTCCTCCACCCCCTTGAGCAGGTACGATCCGTGCGCCACCCAGCGCACCTCGGCCACCGGCAGCTCCAGGCCCACCGCGGCCCGCCGGGCGACATCGAACGTGGCGCGCGTCATCAGGGTCTGCCCACCCTGCGCCAGGCTCATGAGCCGAGCGGCAAGGACTTTGGCGAGGCCCTCGACCTCCACCGGTTTGGCGCCCCGCGCCACGTCCTCGGGCGGGTTTTCCCGCAGGTAGACCTCGCCGAGGTGGAGCCCGGCGCGCGCCGCGAGGGCCGTGCTGGTGCCGCTCGCGAGCGCGTGGAGCGCCTGGTGGTAGGCGAGGGCGTACGCCACCGCGTCGAGCGGCCGCTCGAACAGCAGCAGGAACCCGTCGGTCTTGTCGATCTCGAGCCCGTGGTGGGCTGCGAGGAGGTCCCGCGCCAGGCGGTCGTGGCGCCCGAACAGGGTGAACGCCCGCTCGTCGCCGAGCTCCGCCACGAGCCTGGTGCTGTCCACCAGGTCGGTGACGAGGAGCGTGCGCAGCACGGCAGCGGAGGGCGGCGTGGACATCGCGGCGTCAGGTGCTCGACCGCTCGTCGCGGGCTGCGGCCTCCTCGCTCGAGCCCAGCCGACGGTCACAGAACTCGCGGATCGTGATCGGTACCTGCGGGTGATTCTCGCCGATGGCCCGTAGCGAGCTCTGGTGGAGCTCGAGCAAGTCGCACGGTGTGGCAGCGACGACGGTGGCGGTCCGTGGCTGCCCGGTGACGAGAGAGATCTCGCCGAAGAACTCGCCCTCGTCGAGGGTGCGGACCTGACGATTGTGACCGCTCTGATCGCGCGCGAACACGCGCACCTGGCCCGAGGCGAGCACGAACAGCGAGGCGCCCGGCTCGCCCTCGGTGACCACGATCTCGCCCGGCTCGAAGCTGAGCAGTTGCAGCCCCTGCATGAGCGCTACGAGGTCGGCGTCGGCGAGCTCGGAGAATAGCGGCGAACGCCCGATCCCCCTGTAGCGGGCGCGCTCCTCGCTGGGCTGGTCGAACTCGAACAGCTCGATGACCAACGCCTCCTCCTCGGGTGTGGCCGGCTCGGTGGCGAGCGTCGGCGGTGGCACCGGGGGAGGCGCCGAGGCGACGGGAGGGGTGGGCTCGGGTGACGGGCCCGGCAGCGGCACCGCCTCGGTCTGTGTGAGTGGCGCGTTGCCGAGGTTCGCGAAACGTGTCTGGTCGGGGCGCCGGAGCGCTGCCAGGAAGCGCTGCTGCAGCACGTCCTCATTCATGATGGCGGCCAACTTTTCATCGAGGTCGGTGCGCGTGGGATCGATGCGCTGCATCTTCTTCATGATAGCGATCGCCTTGGCGTGGAAGCCGTCCTGGGCGAAGAAATCGGCCAGACGCGCCAGGATCGCCATGGCCAGCTCTTTCTGGCCGTCCAGCACCAGCACGTCGGCGAGCTGCTGGCGCAGCCAGGTGTTGTCCTGGTCGGCCTGCAGGTTCTGCCGTAACAGCGCGATCGCTTTCTTGTACTGCTTGGAGGCGATCAGCTTGCTGATGACTTCCACCTTCCCGAGCCACATCGACATGTGCGCCTCCCCCTCGAGGATACCTGCGCGGAGCCGGTGCGCCAGGACGTCCCGGACCGTCCGTACCGTATGATACGGGAGGTGAGCGCTTCCCGATCGGTCGCGGCCGAGCCTGTGCTGACGGCACATGAGCTCGATCAGGTGGCAGCCTTCGGCGTGCCACGGCGCCTGCCCGAAGGCGGCCGGATCTTCACCGCCGGTGAGCCCGGGCTGTCGATGTTCGCGGTGCTCGGGGGCGAGGTGGAGCTCGTTTTCGACCACGGTTCCCGACACAAGACGTTGGGGGCTGGGGCGTTTTTCGGCGAGCTGGCGCTGCTGCTCGCCGGCGAGGGCCGCAGCGCCGACGCCGTCGCCAGACCCGGAGCTCGCTTGCTCGAGCTGGATCGGACGGCGTTCCTGCAACTCACCGACAGCCATCCTCGCCTGGCGGTCGAGCTGTTGGTGCGCAGTGCCCGTTCGCTGCTCGGTTCCGAGCGTCGGCTCGTCGCCGAGCTCGAGGAGCGCAACCGCGAGCTCGAACGCACACTCGACTACCTGCGCCGCACGCGTGAGGAGCTCTCATCGGCCGAGCTGCAGGCGCAGACCGACGCGCTCACGGGGCTGTACAACCGGCGCTGTTGCGACACGCAGCTCCCGCGCCTCGTCGAGCGCGCCGCGGCGAGCGGTGTGGGGCTCGCAGTGATTCTCATCGACCTGGATCACTTCAAGCTGATCAACGACACCCATGGGCACGCCGGCGGCGACGCCGTGCTCAGGGCCGTGGCGGTGGCGCTGCGCGGGGCCGTGCGTTGGAGCGACCTGCCGTGCCGAATCGGTGGCGACGAGCTTGCGGTCGTGCTCGTCGACATCCCGGATCCGGCCGCGGCGCTGGGCCGCGCACGTACCGTTTTCGACACGCTCGCAAGCCTCACGGTCGAGCTGGGAGCAGCCCGCGTCGCGGTCGGAGCCAGTCACGGCGGAGCCTTCCTGCGCCCCGGTGAGACCGCCCAGACGCTGCTGCGCCGCGCCGACGCGGCGCTGTACGCCGCCAAAGCGTGTGGGCGCGGCGCCCTGGTATGGGAAGGGGAGGTGATCGCCACCGCCCAACCGCCCGTCGGTCCGGTCGGGAGCTGAGAGGCGGAAGGCATCCCCCATGGCTCGTACCCAGAGCTGCCGCCAACCTCCCTCCCCGTCCCACCACCCACCCGAGCGTGGGTGTGAACGAGCCACCCGCCCGCACTCGGCTCCTGCGAGGGTCCTGGGTCGCGTGCAGTCGAACGCTGTGATGGCGAGACCCGTCTCGCTCGCGCCTCGGCGAGGCGGGAACGCAATGCGAACGTGAGCCGTTGCTGAGTACGAACCCCGGAGGTGGGCGATGGCAGACGACAGGTACCTGACCATCCGCGAGCTTTTGGCAAGCTCCCGTCCCGAAGACCTGCACCGTGGCCTGGAGCTCGTCAAGTGTGAGATCGCGCGCATCGGGTCGGCCGAGGCGCGTGAGCTGTTCGAGGTGGTGACGAGTCTGTTCTACCTCGACACCTTCGAGCAACCGCAGTTGGCGCCGTTCGTCGAGGAGGCAATCTCGCTCGTCGTCGGCTTCGGTCACTGGGTCATTCCGGCGCTGGTGGAGAAGCTCGATGCCAGTGACTTCAAAGCCGAGCTCGCGGCGGCCGCGGCGCTGGGACGGATCGGTGCCGACGCCATCGAGCCGCTGCTCGGGGCGTACGCGCGCGCCGACGAGGATCGTCGCGTCTTCATCCTCTACGCGCTCGGCAAGATCAGGTCGGCGCGGGTGCTGGCGGCGGTGCCGGCGTTGCTGGAAGCAGCCGGCTCGTCCCACACGGAGGTGCGCGATACGGCGACCCGGGCGCTCGGCAAGGTCGCCGAGTCGCTCGCGCCGACCGAGCTCGGCGGCGATCTGCGCCGGGCCGTGGTCGGGCGCCTTCTGGCCAACCTCGTCGACCGCAGCCAGGTGATCCGCGCCAAGGCTGTGCGTAGCCTTGGCAAGCTCGCCAAGCTCGGACACATGACGCCGGATGAGTGCGCCGAGCTAGGCACCGTCTGCGCGTCGCTGTTGGGGACCGACGACGCCCACACATGGGATCACGCGTACATCGTGCGGCGCGAGGCCGAGGAGGCGATGCGCTACCTGTGAGGCCGGTTGCCTCTTGGCTCGCTCGAGCCTACAATCCGCCATGGCTGACCACGCGATCCCACTCGCCCTGACATTCGACGACGTCCTTCTAGTTCCCGCCCACTCCGCGGTGCATCCGGCGCAGGTCGACATCTCCTCGCGTCTGGTCGCCGATATCCGCCTCAACGTGCCGGTGCTCTCAGCCGCGATGGATACGGTCACCGAGGCACACATGGCGATCGCCATGGCCCAGCAAGGTGGGATCGGGGTCATTCACCGCAACCTGCCGGTGCGCCGTCAGGCCGAGGAGGTGGATCTGGTGAAGCGCTCCGAGTCGGGGATGATCGTCGACCCGGTGACGATCCATCCGGAGCAGCGAGTCGCCGAGGCGCTCGAGACGATGGCGCGGTACAGAATCTCGGGGTTGCCAGTGGTCGACGAGCGGGGCCAGCTCAAGGGGATCCTCACCAACCGCGACCTGCGGTTCTGCAGCGAGATCGACCGCCCGATCTCCGACTTCATGACCCACGAGAACTTGGTCACGGCCCCGGTCGGCATCACGCTCGAGGAGGCCAAGGCACTGCTGCACAGGCACCGCATCGAGAAGCTCCTGGTGGTCGACGAGCGCGGTGGGCTCAAGGGGCTCATCACGGTCAAGGACATCAAGAAGGCGCAGGAGTACCCCTACGCCTGCAAGGACTCGTTCGGACGGCTGCGGGTGGCGGCCGCGATCGGCGCCGGCCCGGAGCTCGAGGAGCGCTGTGCGGCGCTGGTCGCGGCCAAGGTCGACGTGCTGTGCCTCGACTCCTCGCACGGCCACGCCGAGGCGGTGATGCGGGCGGCGGAGTCGGTCAAGAAGAACTTCCCTCAGGTTCCGCTCATCGCTGGCAATGTGGCGACGTACGAGGGGGCACGCGACCTCGCGGCCCGGGGGGTGGACGGCATCAAGGTCGGGATCGGGCCGGGGTCGATCTGCACGACGCGGGTCGTGACCGGCTCTGGGATGCCGCAGATCACCGCCGTGCAGGAGTGTGCCCGGGCCTGTCGCGAGACCGGGGCAACCTTGATCGCCGACGGTGGGATCAAGTACTCGGGTGACATCACGAAGGCATTGGCGGCGGGAGCCGACACGGTGATGATCGGTGCCCTTTTCGCCGGTGTGGACGAGTCGCCGGGCGAGCAAATCCTCTATCAGGGCCGAACGTTCAAGGCATATCGCGGGATGGGCTCTTTGGGGGCGATGAAGGCGGGCGAGGGGGCGCGCGAGCGCTACTTCCAGGACGCAGAAGAGCTCACCAAGCTGGTGCCCGAGGGGATCGAGGGAATGGTGCCGTACAAGGGGCCACTGCAAGCCCAGCTCACCCAACTCGTGGGCGGTCTGCGCGCCGGGATGGGGCTCGCCGGCGCCTGTTCGATCGCCGAGCTGCAGGCGAAGGCACGGTTCGTACGTATCACCTCGGCTGGCCTCAGGGAATCCCACGCCCACGACGTGACGATCACCAAGGAAGCTCCCAACTACCGACTCGAACGCTGAGCTCGCCGGAGGAGCTGGCGTCCGGGGAAGACCCGGGCACGGTGCTCTCGCCACGGGATCGGCACCTGTTGCTGCTCGCCCGGCTGGGGATCCTCGCGGCCTGGTCGACCGTGACGTGGAATCGAGGTCGGCGGGCGGCGGTCGGAGGCCTGATGGTCGGTGCCATGCTGAGCAAGGAAACCTGGGTGGTGACGCCGATGCTCGTATGGGAACTCGAGGTCGCGGTGCGGCGGCGTCCACCGCGCGCCGCAGCGCAGCGGTTGCCAGTCGGCGTGCCGGTCGTCGATGGGCGGGCGGAGAGCGAGCAGCCGCTGCCCGAGATCGCCGCGTCGCCTCGCTGACGAGGTCGGCCGCATGGTAGTTGTGTGGCGTCGACGGGACGGCTAGGATGCATGGGCTTGGAGGCGGTCATGAGGCTGGTCGAGTGCGTCCCCAACATCTCCGAAGGTCGGCGCCCCGAGGTCTGGGAGGCGGTCGTGCAGGCGGCGGCTGGTGTACCGGGCGTCACGGTGCTCAACGTCGATCCCGGTGCGGAGACCAACCGCACGGTCATCACCTTCGTGGGGGCGCCCGAGGCGGTGCTCGAGGGGGCGTTCCGGCTCGTCGCCAAGGCGGCTGAGCTCATCGATATGTCCACCCACAAGGGGGCGCACGCCCGGCTCGGCGCCACCGATGTGGTGCCGTTCGTGCCGGTCTCTGGAGTGACGATGGAGGAGTGTGCCGAGCTGGCGCGTCGACTCGGTGCGCGGGTCGGTTCCGAGCTCGGGATTCCGGTCTATTTGTACGAGTATGCCGCTTCCGCACCCTACCGCCGTAATCTCGCCGACATCCGGGCCGGCGAGTACGAGGGGCTGGACGAGAAGCTCAAGGACCCGCAGTGGCAACCCGACTTCGGGCCGGCGGTGTTCTCCCCGCGCTTTGGTGCGACCGTGATCGGCGCACGCAAGTTCCTCATTGCCTTCAATGTCAACCTCAATACGTCAGACAAGCGCTTGGCCACCAGGGTGGCGCTCGACGTGCGCGAGAAGGGGCGCATGCGCAAGGACGAGCACGGGCAGCCGGTCCTGGATGCGCACGGCCAGCCCGTGTGGGACCCCGGAATCCTCAAGTCGGTGAGGGCCGTGGGGTGGTTCATCCCGGAGTTCGGGTGCGCCCAGATCTCCATGAACCTCACGGATATGGACGTGACGCCGCTGCACGTCGCCTTCGATTGCTGTGACGAACGCGCGCGCGAACGTGGGCTGCGGGTCACCGGGTCGGAGCTGGTGGGGCTGGTGCCCAAGCAGGCGCTGCTCGAGGCTGGGCGTGCCTACCTCGAGCGGATGGGTCGCTCGACCGGCATCCCCGAGGCGGCAATCCTGGAGGTCGCGGTGCGCACGCTCGGGCTGTCGGAGGTCAAGCCGTTCGACCTTCGTGAGCGGGTGATCGAGTATCGGCTCGCCAGCCCGACGCCACTCGTCGATATGTCGCTCCGAGCGTTCGCCGACCAGCTTTCCGCCGATTCCCCGACGCCGGGTGGTGGCTCGGTGGCGGCGGTAGCAGCCGCCCTCGGCGCCGGGCTCGCGGCGATGGTGGCCAACCTCTCGCACCCCAAGAAGGGGTTCGAGAAGGTGCAGTCGCGGCTGGTCGAGATCGCCGAGC
>JAAYVZ010000025.1 GCA_012516935.1 Holophagae bacterium | reverse complement strand
TGACGCGGGCCGAGATGGCGGTGCTGCTGCTGATGGCCAAGCACGGGTCCGGCTACGTGCCGCCACCGGCGACCGGGCTGGTGTTCGGCGATGTGCCGGCCGACCACTGGGCGGGGAGATTCATCGAGGCGTTGGTGGCGGAGGGGATAAGCAGCGGGTGTGGGCCGGCGATGTACTGTCCGGGGAATCCGATCACGCGGGCGGAGATGGCGGTGTTCCTGCTGATGGCCGAGCACGGGCTGGGGTACGTGCCGCCGGCCTCGACGGGGCTGGTGTTCGGCGACGTGCCGATCGACCACTGGGCGGGGGATTTCATCGAGCAGTTGGCGGCGGAGGGGATCGCTTCGGGGTGTGCGCCATCGCTGTACTGTCCGGACGGGATCGTGACCCGGGCGGAGATGGCGGTGTTTTTGAGCGCGACGTTCGGGCTGGAGCTGAACCGGTAGCGAGTCCGGCCCGCCCTCAGCCTGGATCTAGCGCACGCTTCACGGCGGGACGGCGACCGCCTGCTGCTCCCTACCTCGTGAGGTGGCGGCGAACGGTGCGGCCGCACTGTGGAGCATAGGGCAGAGCAGCCGTGGTCGACCACAGCGAGTGGCTGCCGCAGGCGCGTTCTGCCCGTACCCGATAGTACAGCGTTGCTGGGGTTGCTGCCGCGTAGGTGATGACGAGGCTGTTGCTGGCGGTGACAGTCTCCTCGACGATCGAGAAGTCGGGTGTCAGCGACCTCTGGACCCGGTAGGCGTCGGGGGTGCCGACGGCATTCCAGGACAGTGTGGCACTCCCGCCTGGGCAAATCCCGACCGGATCCCCGCGGAAATCGGTCGGTGGCTCCGGTGGCCCGCAGTACGAGGCCAGAAAATCGAAGGCGGCGAGTGCTTCGACACGGTTGCGGGTGATGGAGTTGCGGTCGTCGGTGCGAGCCTTGCCGGTCTGCTCGAGCGCCTTCCGCAACGCTGCCGGCCCATGGAGGGGATAGGCTTGTGCGAGCAGCGCGGCCACACCCGCTGTATAGGGTGCCGCAGCCGAAGTCCCGCCGAAGCAGTCCTCGTACCCGCCGCCTTTTCTGGCGGTCTTGGCGCAGTGGGAGGGGGCCCAGACGCCGAGCTTGGTCCCCGAGTCCGAGTAGCAGGTGATGCGGTCGGCTTTGGTGTTCTGGACGCACCCGTCGCGCATGCACTGCCCTTCGCCGAAGCTCATTTGGGTCGACAAGCACATGAACGGCACGGGGATCGGGTCCATGCAGATCTCAGCGTCGTACACCGCGCCGACGGCCAGGGCGGTGCTCAAACAAGCCGGCCAAGCCACACCCCGGCTGCAACCTCCGTTGCCAGCGGCCGCCACCACCAGCACGCCAGCTTCGGTGAGGGCCTGGAAGGCGGCGTCAAAAGCGGGATCGAGGTCGTCGCAGGTGTCGGGTCCGGGTGGCCAGTCATCGTCGTAGCCACCCAGCGACAGGTTGAGGACCCGGATGTTGTAGGGGTTGCCGGTACGAACGCTCGTCAGCACGGCGTCCAGGCCGGCGAGGATCTGGGCACTCGATCCCTCCCCATCGTTGTTGAGCACCCGTACCGCGACCACCGTGGAGCGTGGCGCCACACCACCATCGCTGCCGGCGGCAATCCCGGCAACTGCGGTGCCGTGCCCCTCGCCATCACGTGGGTCCTGGTCGTTGTCGACCGCGTCGTACAGCTTGATGGTCTTGACACCAGCCCCGGTTCCGCCCGGTGCCAGCTCGGGGTGGGTGTAGTCGACACCGGTATCGAGAACCGCGATCCCGATACCGAGGCCGGTGAATCCCTTCGCCTGCACGTCTGGAACCTTCATCAGCGCCTTGCCCTCCTTGCGGAGGGCGTGGGCAGTGCGAAGCGGGCTCAGCCCCGCGATCTCCGGGTTCCGTGCCAGCTCGTCGAGAAGGCGCCCCGGAACGCGCAGGTGCACCACCGGCAGCTCCGAGTACCGTCGCAGCACATAACCGCGGGTCTCCCAGTGGGCCAGCGGGAGGACAGGGGCCGAGGCGACAGCCGAGAGGTCAGCGGATGGCGAAGCAACCGGCCGCAGCACAGCCAGGCACTCGACATCACCACCGCTGGCAGCCTGTTGCCACAGCCCAAGCGGCACCACGGCCACATCCCCGGCCAGCCCCGACGCTGCAACGAGCACGGCAGCAAGGCCACACGCGCCTCCGACGGTCGATCGCCTCATCGCACCCTCCCCGGGGGGCACTCCAGTATCGGTCTTTCACCCTCGATTCAGCAAGGTGCCGGCGACCGCAAACGGTCTATCGCGCGCCCACCAGGGCGGCGTTGAAGGTCCGCAGGAGGGTGAGGAGGTACAGCCCCACCGAGCGTTCGCGGATGAAGTAGAGGTCGTACTCGAGCTTACGGCGGTGCTCGTCGACCGTGCAGGCGTACGGCATGTTGACCTGTGCCCAGCCCGTAACCCCGGGTGGTACGGCGAGGCGGAAGGTGTAGTACGGGATCTGGTCGGCGAGCCTGCTCACGAACTCCGGGCGCTCGGGCCGTGGGCCGACGAGCGACATATCCCCCCGTAACACGTTGAGCAGTTGCGGCAGCTCGTCGGCGCGCAGCCGCCGCAGCCAGCGGCCGATCCACGTGACCCTGGGATCGCCCGGCGGCGAGAACAACGGTCCATTCTCCTCGGCATCCCGTCGCATCGTGCGCAGCTTGAGGATGCGGAACGCTCGCCCGTACTGCCCGACCCGTCGCTGGAGGTAGAAAACCGGCGGGCCGTCGCAGATGAGGACCAGCAGAGCACCAGAAGCAACGAGCGGCAGCGCCGGGATCAGCATGAGGGCCGCCAGGAGCACGTCCAACACCCGGGTGAGCCGATTGAACAGTTGCCAGTGCAGGGTGCCGAACCCTGGCTGGTGCAGGAAGGCATCGGGCGATAGCTCGTCCACCGGAAGTCGTCCGTCGAGCCACGCCCACAGCTCGGAGGTAACGACCACTGGCAGCCCCGAGAAGTGGAGGGCGGCTAAATCCGAGGCGGCGGCCCCCAGCCCGTCGGCGTTCCCCACCAGGACCACCACCTCGGCCGCTGCCTCGCGCGCCGCCCTTGCGAGATCCGGACCCTGCAGGTGGGCGCCTTCCAGCGGCTCCCACGGGCCCAGCGGGTGGGCTCGCAGGCGCTGGCACACGCTCGTCACCGCCGGCTCGTCACCGACCACCAACGCGCGAGGGCGGGGACGGGCCCGCAACCACCGCCGCAGGACCACGCGGGCGAGCCACGCCACGCCGGCCCACACCGCCATGGTGATGGCGAGAAGGCCCCGCCCGAAGCGCCACGAGGGAACGGTGTAGGTGGCCAAGGCGAGCCCCAACCCCCAGGAACCGGCCACCACCACCACGCGCACGGCCAGCTCCCGACGACGGCGCACCCGGAACGGTTCGTACAGCTCCGCGGCAGTGGCCAACGCCCATAGCATGAGGATCGCGGCGAGACCGAGCCACGGGTGGCCGACCACCTCGGCCCACTTGTCGCCCCGCAGTGAGCCGGAGAAACGCACGAGGTGCGCGACCCAGGCGGCCGCGGCGAGCCCGAGGGCATCGAGCACGGCCAGAGCTGGCCCGAGCCGCAAAGCCAGGGGGCGGATCGCTCTCACGTCGCCACGCCTCTGCCGCCTCCCCTACCGACAGTAGAAGGTCCGCATCGCCTCGACCACACGCTCGCGCTCGTCGGGCCGAGCCTCGGGGAAGATCGGCAGCGCCAGCACCTCGCGGCTGGCCTGCTCGGAAACCGGGAAGCTTCCCGGCCCGTACCCGAGCTCGGCGAAGCATGTCTGCAGGTGCAGCGGGATCGGGTAGTACACCTCGGTCCCCAGCCCCCGCTTCGTGAGGTGCTCCCTCAAGGCATCGCGGCGCTCAGCCCGCACCACGTACTGGTGATAGGTGTGGCCGCGGTCCGCGAGCTCCTCGGGCGGGCGCACGTAGCCCAGTAGGCCGGCCTCGGTGAGGAGCTGCCGGTAGTGGGCGGCGCCGGCTCGCCGCTTGGCGATCCACCCGTCGAGACGCGGTAGCTTCACGCGCAGTATGGCCGCTTGCAGCGCCGCGAGGCGGAAGTTGCCGCCGACGAAGTGGTGTTCGTAGCGCCGGCGCATCCCGTGCACCCGCATGTCCACCATGCGCTCGCCCAACGCCTCGTCGTTGGTGGTCACAAGACCCCCGTCGCCGAAGGCGCCGAGGTTCTTGGTGGGAAAGAACGAAAAGCACCCGAAGGTGCCGAGCCCGCCGGTAGCCTTCCCCTTGTAGGCGGTACCGATCGACTGGCAGCAGTCCTCGACGATCGGAAGGTCGCCGGCGGCTGCTTTGACGGCGTCGAAGTCGCACGCTTGGCCGAACAAGTGGATGGGGATGACCGCCTTCGTACGCGGTGTGATCGCCGCGCGCAACGCCTCGGGGTCGAGGTTGAAGTCGCGCGGGTCGATGTCCACGAACACCGGCCGGGCGCGCAAGCGCCAAATCACCCCTGCCGAGGCGAAGAAGGTGAACGGGGTGGTGACGACCTCGTCGCCCGGCCCGATGTCGAGGCACATGAGCGAGGCGAGGAGCGCATCCGTTCCGGAGGTCACGCCGATCGCACGCTTGACGCCGAGATAGGCGGCACATTCGTTCTCGAACGCCGCCACCTCCGGGCCGAGGATGAACTGCTGAGTTGCGAACACACGCTCGACGGCGGCGTGAACGTCGCCCTCGATCTCGTGCCACTGGCGGGTGAGGTCGAACAAGGGGACGGAAGGCGTGTCGGTACGCATGCTGGTCCTTTCCCGAGTCGGCGTCGGCACGCCTGCTCGGCGAGGGTGTAAGCATACCGCGGCTGGCTCGCGAGCTCACCGCTTTGCGCCTGGCGTGGGGTTGACGTGGGGCCAGCCGTTGCCTACCGTGCTGGCTTGCCCGTCCCGACCGCCATCCCGGTGGGCGGGGCCGAGCGGGGGCCACGTGATCGACTTTCTCAAGCAGCTTCTCGATTTCATCGTGCACATCGATGCCCATCTCGACAGCATCATTCAGTCGTATGGGACGTGGACCTACGGGTTCGTGTTCCTCATCGTCTTCTGTGAGACCGGGTTGGTCGTGACGCCGTTCTTGCCCGGCGATTCGCTGCTGTTCGCCCTCGGGGCGTTCTCCGCCCGCGGCTCCCTCGACCTCTGGCTCGTCATCCTCCTGCTCTCGTTGGCGGCGATTGCCGGCGACACCGTGAACTACTGGATCGGCGCCAAGGTGGGGCCGGCGGTCTTCCACAAGGAGAACGTGCGCTTCCTCAACCGCCGCCATCTCGATCGCACCCACGAGTTCTATGAGCGGCACGGCGGCAAGACCATCATCATCGCGCGGTTCGTACCGATCGTGCGGACGTTCGCTCCGTTCGTGGCCGGCATCGGCAAGATGTCGTACCTGCGCTTCCTGGCCTACAACGTCGCCGGCGGCCTCGCCTGGGTGCTCATCTTCGTGCTCGGCGGCTTCTTCTTCGGCAACCTACCGATGGTCAAACGACACTTCACTTTCGTCATCGCCGCCATCATCGTTCTCTCGGTCCTGCCAGCCATCGTCGAGGTCGTTCGCCAGCGGTGCGCCGCCTCCGGCTTGCGAGCATAGGCAGGCCTCGCTCTCGGGTAGCCACGACCCGAGACGATGGTGTCGGAGCTCGTGCGCCTGTACCCTGAGCCGTTCCTGCTCACGCGACTGCTGCCACTGCTCGAGCGGGGCCGCGGTGGTCGCGGCCAACCACGACGCGTGCGTCGCCCGGATCGAAGCGACTCAGCGTGACCCTGCTCACCCGGCCAGTCATGGCGGCGCTGCTGGCCACGAGGGGCCTCAGGATCGTGATCAGGTCTCCGCGACGGGTGCCCCGGTCGCGAGCGACACCGAGACCAGCAGCGAGAGAAAGCATGCACGCCTCACCTGCCTCGGTGTCGGTTGGCGTCGAATGGTGCGGCGACGGGCCGGTGGGTTCTCGGAAGCACCGAGAGGCACCGGCCGGGCACCGGTGCGCCACTACCGTGGCCTCTCAGTCGCTAGGGGACACGGAAGGCGAAGCTTTCCTGCTTGCCGGTGCCGCGCTGCACGTCGAGGACGTACACCCCAGGCTTCATCTCCTTGACGACCTTGCCCTTGAACATCTCCTTCTCGCCCTTCATCTGGCCGACCTCGAAGACGTCCTTGCCGACCGGTGCGGAGCTGTCCTCCACCCATCGCCCCTCGCTCTTGACGTACTGACGCATCGCGTACGGCTTGTAGTCGCCGAAGAACACCATGTGCGATTCGCGGGCCTTGAAGACGATCGTCGGGTCCTCGTAGAAGAACGAGACCAGAAACCCCTCGGGAGTGAACTCCTCCTGCATCGCCACCGGCTGCCACTGGGTGAGGGTTTCGCCGGTCACGACGAACACGCCCGGCTTGCCGGGCTTGACCTCTTTGTCGCAGCCGACCAGCGCGACGGCAAGGACGAGAACCGAGCTCGCAACCACGTAGTTCCTGCGCATCTTGGGGGGCTCCTTTCCTGGCAGGGTTGCCCGTGCGGCGCCGATGATACCACGTGGCCATCGACGTGGGCACGATGACTGTGGCAGGATGGCCACCGGTCTGCCCCGCCGACCGAGGAGGTTGTGTGCGACCCAGTGCCCTGCTTCTCTCGCTGCTCGTGGCTTCCCCTGCCGCCTCCGCAGTTGCGCCTGCCCCGACCCCGCGGCTCGTGGTCTTCGTGTCTATCGACCAGTGCCGGTCGGACTATCTGACGCGGTTCGTCGACCACTACCTCCCGGCCTACCGCGACGGCCAGCTCGGCGGTTTCAACGTTCTCGTCGCCGACGGCGCCCACTTTCGCGATGCGCACTTCGCCCACATGCCGACGACCACCGGTCCGGGTCACGCGACGCTCGCCACCGGAGCGCCGCCGGCGCTGCACGGGATCATCGGCAACCGGATCTTCGACCGGACGACCGGGAAGAGCCGACGCAGCGTCGAGGATCACTCCGTCCAAACCATCGGTGGAAATGCCACGCCCGCATCGGCCCGCAACCTCCTCGTCACCACTCTGGGTGACGAGCTCAAGCTCGCCACCGGTGGCCGCGCCAAGGTCGTGAGCGTGGCGATCAAGGACCGCGCCGCGGTGCCGCTCGGCGGCCACGCAGCGGATCTCGTGCTGTGGCTCGACGATGCGACTGGGAGCTGGGTGACCTCGACCTACTATCGGCCCGACGGCACGCTTCCACCCTGGGTGGAGGCGCTCAACGCCGAGCGCCGCCTCGAGCGCTTCGTCGGCAAGGTGTGGGAGCCGCTGCTGCCGAGCGAAGCTTACCGGCAGACGCTGCGGCCGGCACAGCGAGCTGCTTCCGGCCCGATCTTCTCCCACGCGCTGCCATCGGTGCTCGGCGAGCCGTTCTACGATGCCTGGGCAGCGTGGGGTCCGGCCAACGACGAGGTGCTGGAGGTGGCTCGGCGAGCGATCGCCGGCGAGGAGATGGGGCTTGACGAGGTGCCCGACCTGTTTCTGCTCAACCTCTCGACCAATGACTACATCGGCCACACCTACGGCCCCAACTCGGCCGAGATCATGGATGTCACGGTGCGTACCGACCGGGCCCTCGCCACGTTTTGGCGTTTTCTGCACGGTCACGTGCCGGGAGGGCTCGATCGCGTCCTGATCGTCGTCACTGCCGACCACGGGGTCTCCACGGCACCCGAGGAGGCGTTGGCAGCGGCCCGCATCCCAGCCAGCCGGGGGACCAGCCCGGCCGTCATGGCTGCTGTCGAGGAGGCGCTGGACGCTACCTTCGGGGCCGCCGACTGGGTGCTGGAGGGGCAGAGAACGGAACCGAACCTCTATCTCAATCGAGCGGTGGCAGCGGAGCGCCGTGTCGACCCTGCTGCCCTCGAACGGGTGGCAGCCGAGGCGGCGAGCCAGGCGGCCGGCATCTACGTCGCCTTCGGCCGGACGCAGATCCTCACCGGGCAGCTCCCACAGTGGTCCTGGATCGACAAGGTAGCGGCCGGGTTCCACCCGCGGCTGGGCGGGGATATCTTCCTCGTCACCCAGCCCGGTTGGTTGCTCTCTCGCCCACCCGATGCCAGCCACGGCTCACCGTGGCCGCCCGACACCCATGTGCCGCTGGTCCTGCGCGGCCCGGGTATCGCCCATGGCGTCTGGTATCGCCGGGTCACGAGCATGGATATCGTGCCGACGCTGGCCCAGGTGCTCGGTATCGGCTACCCCACCGGTTGCATGGGACAGCCGCTTTACGAAGCTCTCGAGGGCATCTCCTCACGCCGCTGAGCCGCCAACGGCCCCAGCGATTGCGGCGAGATCGAGCTGGTGCCGATACGCCACTGCCTTCTCGAGCTCGGCCAGGCACGACCATGCTTTGGCGACCACCGCCGGGTCGGGTCCACCGGGGAAGGCGTGCAGGAGGACCGTGCTATACGGCGAGCCGAGCTCCGGTCGGCTTCGCAAGGCCCGGGCCCACGCCTCGCGGGTGTCGGGCCCTTGCTGTTCCCACCCCAGGAGGGCACGCAGGGAACCGACATCGGCGGCCAGCGCCGCGAGGGCGTCGCGCCAGGCATGGCGAGCGTGAACCAGGCGCCGAGCGACCTCGTCCGGCCAGTCCTCGGGTCGCATACCGAGGACCCGCCGCCACGGCAGGTGCGGGAGGTCACGCAGCAGGAAAACGGGTGCGAAGTGGCGGAGCAGCTCTCGATAGTAGTCCGGAGTCGGCACCGAGACGAGGGATAGCTCGGGCAAGAGCAACCCGCTGAGCCTCCCGCCGACGGCGGCCCCGGTGTCGAGACCCCAAACACGCCCTTCGGCGCGGCGCACCACCTCGGAGAAGACGGAGTGCCCGAAGATGACCGGCTTGGCGGGTTGCAGGGTCGGGTCGTCGAACCACCACGGGGTCGCGCCGTCGAACCCCGGCCGACCTTGCGAGCCCCGGCCGGTGAGGACTTTGGGCGGCTGCTCGGCGAGCGGCACGTTGGGCAGCAACCCGGCGTGTACGACCAGCGCCTCTGGCAGATCCAGGTAGAGCGGCAGCGTCCGGAAATACTCCAGCATCGTCTCGTAGTCGCGCGGTCTGGTGATCGTTCGCGTGATCCGTCCCGATGGGTCATCGAGCTCGTGGCGATCGCCCCGCAGATGTTTTTCTTCGTGGTTGCCGAGCACCGCCAGCCGGTGCACGGGATCGGCGGCGAAGTACCGGACCACCTCGAAGCTCGCTGGTCCGCGGTCTACCAGATCGCCGACCGAGACCAGCAGGTCCGCGGGACCGAGCTCGACGAGGCGACGAAGCGCCTCGAGCTCGTGGAAGCACCCGTGGATATCGCCGACGACGAGGAGCCGACGCATGACGGGCGCAGTGTGGCACATGCGGTGCGCGAACCCACCCTGCTCTCGCCTCGTTTAAACTCTGCGGAGGTGAACCCCATGCGATCAGCCCTCCCGATAGCCATTGCGAGCGCCCTCATCGCCGGGTCGGCGTGTCAGCCGTCCAGGCGCGAGCCAGCCACCCACCACGAGACGCGCTCTTTTCCCGCTGCCGCCGGCAAGGTCGTGAGCTGCAGTCTGCGTTCCCTCGACCTCGATGTCCGGGTGCAGGCTGGCGAAACCATCGAGGTCGCGGTCGACCTGGGGGTGTCGTCGTCTGCCCGTGGGGCGGCCGAACGGTGGCTGAGAAGCCACACGCCCACGTTTCGGGACGGGCCGAGCAGGCTCGAGATCAACCTCCCGCGCCGGCGGAGCGGCACGGTCCTGTTCGGGTATCTCAGGACCCATGGACGAGTCACGTTGACGCTCCCTCCGCAGAGTCAGCTCGAGGTCGAGACCTCCTCTGGCGACATCACCATCGGCGGCAGCCAGCCGCTCGCTGGTCCGGTCAAGCTGCGTACGGCGTCCGGCGACGTCGAGGCCAGGGGCGGCGTCGCGGATCTCGTCGTACGCACTGCCTCTGGCGATGTTGAGATCCGGGACCGCGCTCTCGCGAGCCTCGAGTTCCGCAGTGCCTCGGGCGACGTACGGGTGCGCGACGGGTGCGGAAACGTGATCGCCGAAACCTCGTCGGGCAAGGTCCGGCTCGCTCGTCTCGTGGGGACACTCGCAGCGACCACCTCGTCCGGAGATGTCGTTGCGAGCTGGACGGAGCCGCCGACCCGAGTGGTCGTGGCTACCAGTTCTGGCGACGTCAACCTCGAGCTGCCGGCCGGGGTCTCGCTGCGGGGTGATGTCCAGACCCACTCGGGTGGTATCCACACCAGCTTCGAGGGCAGGAGCGGCAAGCGCGGCCGCTGGCTCGTGTGGGAGGGCCCGGCTGAGGCTTGCTCGGTCAAGATCAGCACCTCCTCCGGAGATGTACGTCTTCGCAGGGCTGGTAGGCCCCTCCCGTCAGGCTCTGGGGCGACGCCGATCCCCACGGAGGCCACGACGGCGAGCCCGCCGCTCGAGATCTGACGCCACCCGCCACGTCGCACGCAGGCTGTCCGCAATTCGGGACGAGCTGTACGGTCGAACAGCCAGCATCCGATTTGTCGTATAAGATCCAGGTGGTGAACCTGGATTCTTCGTCTGGCGAGCTGGTACGGCTGGCGCTCCCCAGTCGCAGTTGGCTACAGCGTCACCGGCGCCCCGTGCAGAGCGTGATGCTCGTGCTCCTCGGGGCCGTCGCCGCGGTGGCTGGGTTGCTCGGCGCGGTGCGCCGGGTGGGGGAGTTCCAGCAGCTCGACTTCCGGGTGGTCCCGGTGCCGGAGGGGCTGCTCGTCGTCGAGGTGGCCCCCCGCAGCGGCGCGGCTCGTGCCGGGCTGGCCTGGGAGGATGTCATCCTGACCCTCGACGGGGTGGTGGTCAGTGAGCCCGAGGAGCTCGAAAGGGCGCTTTTCTCCCGCCGCATCTCGACGCTTTCGGTGATGCACCAGGGTCAGCGCCGCGACATCGCCTACTACCCGCCAGCGCCGCGAGTCGACGTCCAGTACTTGCTGGTGGCGTTTGCCGCCATGTTCACCCTGGCGGTGGCGGGGGTGGTGTTTCTCGGGCATCCCTCACCCCACTCGAGCCGGTTCTTGCTCCTCGCCGAGGCGCTCTTTGCCGCCGTTGTCATCCCGTTTCCGACCCTGCCGGAGAGCGGCAGGCAGCTCCTGCTGCTCATCCGCGACTTCGGCAGGTTGGCGTTGCCTCCCCTGCTGGTGGTGTTTTTTGCCGGGTTCCCGGCTAGGTTTTCGACGCCGCGCTGGCTGTTGCTCGCGTTTCTGCCCTCGGTCGGGGTTGCCGTCGGGCGTACCGGGGTCGCGCTCGGAGTGCTGCCTCCCGTGCTCGGAAACGTCGAGCTGCTCGAGTTCCTGGACAGCGCGACCGCGGTCCTGGCCGTCCTGGGAGTGGCGGCGGCCGCGGTGCTGGCGGTCGTGGCGTACGTGCGCCACCGGGCGGACCCGACCCGAAGGCGGCAGGTCGAGTGGGTGGCGCTGGGAGCGGCCGCCGGTTTCACTCCCTACCTGTTGCTGTCGCTCATCCCGCAGATGGCCGGCGCCGAGCTCGAGATCCTGACTTGGGTCTCGCTCTTGCCACTCACCCTGGTACCGCTCGGTGTCGCATCCTCGCTGCTCGAGTTCAGGCTTTGGGACCTCGAGGACATCACCCGCCAGGTCGTCGCCACCGGTATCGCCGTGCTTGTTGGTGGCGTCAGCTTCGCGTTCCTCAACTACCTCATCGGGCAGTTCGGGTTCCGCCTGGGGAACTGGCGCAATCTGGTCGCGGTCGCTGGCGGGGTGCTGTTGGCAACGCTCATGCTGCCGGTGCGGCGGCTGCTCCTCGAGGGGCTCGAGTACCTCCAGTACCGGGAGCGGCTGGTGGCGCGCCGGGCGCTCACGACCTTCGCCGAGGAGGCCGCATCGCACCGCGATCCCGAGTCGCTACTCACCAGGCTCGCACAGCTCCTCCGCGACGCTTTGGCGGTCGACCTGGTGGTGACCTACATCGTCCAAGGTGACCGTCTCCTCGCGACGACCGACGGCGAGCGCTGGCCCTCCCTCAGCCCCGAGCAGGCACGGGGCACGTTCCCGACCGGGGCCGAGGTTCCACTCTACCGGGCCGGTCTGTGGCACCGCTTTCCCATGGAGCGGGACGGCCGTATGGTCGGTATCGTGTACTGCAGCCGACGTCATGGGGAGCTGCCGCTCGGGCACGGCGAGCGACGCCTGGTTGCCGCGTTGGCGGCGCAAGCCGCGCTCGCACTGGAGAACTCGCTGTTGCTCGCCAATCTGCGGCGGCAGGTCGAGGAGCACCGGCTGCTCGAGGACTACCTCGAGCGCGTCTTTCAGTCCTCTGCCGCAGCCCTGCTCATCTGTGACGCCAGCGGACGAGTGCTGCGCGCCAACGCTCGAGCCGAGCTGCTTCTCCGGCAGCCGGCGTCCGAGCTCGTCGGTCTCCCGCTGAGTGCGCTTGTGGAGCTGCGACCCGCCTGGCAGGGCTTTCTGCCTCCCGATCTTGCCGGCGTCCAGGTCAGACTGCTCGGGGTCGGGGGTGAACGACCGGGGCTACTTTCCACCTCGGCGCTCGAGGTCGAGCCCGGTCGGTTCGATGGGCGGGTGGTCGCGCTCGACGATATCTCGGATCAGCTCGCCCTCGAGCAACGGCTGGCGGAGCAGGAGCGGATGGCCTCGCTCGGGCGCCTCGCTGCCGGCCTCGCTCACGAGGTGAACACACCGGTGACCGGCATCGCCTCGTACGCCCAGCTCCTGCGTGAGCTCACGCCGCCCGGTGATCCGCGTGCGCCTCTCGCCGAGAAGCTCGAGGAGCAGGCCTTCCGGGTCGCCCGAATCGTCACCAACTTGTTGGAGCTCGCGCGCCCCTCCGGGTTCGAGCGCCAACCCGTCAACCTCCAGGCCATCGCCCGCGACGAGCTGGTGCAGATGCGTAGCGAGGCCGCGAGGGCTGGGTTGGAACTCCATCTGGACGCCCCGGATGAGGCGGTCGCACACGGCAACCGGGTCCAGCTCGAGCTGGTCGTGCACAACCTGCTGCGCAACGCGATGCAGGCGACGCCCGAAGGTGGTCGGGTGGAGGTAGCGTTGAGGCGCGAGGCGGGGACGATCTGGTTGGAGGTACGGGATACCGGTCCGGGCGTTCCCGAGACGCTGGGGGAGCAGGTGTTCGAGCCGTTTGTGACCACTCGCCAGGGGCGGGGCGGCACCGGGCTCGGGCTCGCCATCACCCGCGACATCGTGCGTGCGCACGGCGGAACCATCGCCGCGCGCCGGCGACCGACAGGCGGCACTGTCATGCGTGTTGTGCTGCCGGAACGAGGTGACACCACATGAGAGTCCTGATCGTCGACGACGAGCCTGTCCTCCAGGACGTGCTCTCCACCCTCCTCCGCCGCGAAGGGTTCGATGTCGCCCAAGCCCAGACGGCGGCCGAGGCGCTGCGCCTCGCCGACGAGGTGGAGGTGGACCTGGTGCTGCTCGACCTCATGCTTCCGGATCGCCCGGGGATGGAGATCCTGCGCGAGCTCAAAACCCGCGACCCCGAGGTCGTGGTCATCGTCATCACCGCCTACTCCTCGGTCGAAACGGCGATCACCGCGATGCGGGACGGAGCGTTCCACTACATTCCGAAGCCGTTCAAGAACCAAGAGGTCATTCTCACCGTTCGCAAAGGGCTCGAGCAGCGCCGGTTGCGGACCGAAAACCGCGTTTTGCGGCAGCGACTGGCTGGGCTCGAGAACTTCGTCTGGCGGAGCCCGGCCATGGAGCGGGTGATCGAGCTCGTCCGGCGTGCTGCCCCGTCACGCTCGAACGTGCTCCTCACGGGCGAGTCGGGCACCGGCAAGGAGCTGCTCGCTCGTGCAACCCACCACCTCTCCGCCCGGGCCGACGGGCCGTTCGTGGTCGTCAACACCGGTTCGGTGCCGAGCGAGCTTCTCGAATCGACGTTGTTCGGGCATGTACGGG
Source organism: Holophagae bacterium (assembly GCA_012516935.1). Taxonomy (GTDB): domain Bacteria; phylum Acidobacteriota; class Thermoanaerobaculia; order Thermoanaerobaculales; family Thermoanaerobaculaceae; genus JAAYVZ01. The sequence goes on along the minus strand of JAAYVZ010000025.1, from coordinate 19,406 downwards.
GGGCGTTCACGGGTGCCGTGGCCAACCGGAGAGGGCTGTTCGAGGTGGCCGAGGGAGGCACCATCTTTCTCGACGAGATCGGTACCATCGCGCTCGCCACCCAAGCCAAGCTGCTGCGGGTGATCCAGGAGCGTGAGTTCATACCGGTGGGCGGCGAGCACAACGTGAAGGTCGATGTCCGGATCATCGCCGCGACCAACGCCGATCTCCCGCGGATGGTCACCGAAGGCACGTTCCGGGAGGATCTTTACTACCGTCTCAACGTCATCACCATCCAGCTCCCGCCGCTGCGCCAGCGGCGCGAGGATGTGGCGGCTCTCGCCAACCATTTCCTGCGCCGTTTCGCCGACGAAAACGAAAAGCCGTTTCGTACCCTCACGCCACGGGCGCTCGATCTGCTCGTCGCCTACGCCTGGCCTGGCAACGTGCGGCAGCTCGAGAACGTCATCGAGCGGGCGGTCGTCCTCTGTCAGGAGGACGTCATCGACATCGATCTCTTTCCGGTTGAGCTTTTGTTCCCGCAATCGGGGTTGGCGGCGCAGCTTCCGGAGGACGGTCTCGATCTGCGCGAGGCGATCAACGGGTACACGCGAGCCCTCATCGAGGCATCGCTCAGCCGCTGCGGCGGCATCCAGCGCCGCGCCGCGCAGATGCTGCGCGTTTCGCCGTCGACGCTCAACGAGATGATCCGCCGCCTCGGCATGTCCGCAAGCGAGGACTGACGCTCGATCACGGCGGTCGGTGATCCGTGCTCGGTGGTCGGCGCGTCGATGTGAATCTGGAGAAGCCGGCGGTCGCTACCCGATCACCTGGATGGCGTGGCAGTGGTCGCCGTCTCTTTTGGCGGCGGCGCTCCCTCTCCCTCGTCCCCTATCGCCAGGCTGGGAGCTGGAGCGTTGGTCGGTGCCGGCGCCGGGGTAGGCGTCGGGCGGATGAGGGCGACAGGGTCGGCAAGCAGATCGTGGACCTTGGTTGCGTCGACCGCGAAAGCGCCGGCACGGCCCTTCACGACCGCCAACACGTCGCCTCCTGCGCCGGGAAAGAACCTCACCTCGGTTTCGACCTGCGAGGAGCTCGTCGCCGTGACCGAGCCGAGCGCCGCCACCGTCGGTATGGCCTGATCGAACGCCTTGACCTCGAGCTCGGAGAGCAGCGTCAGCCGGCCGTTGACGGTCCCGAAGTCGAGGTCGACGCTGCCGGATTTCCACTGTCCGTCCACGCGTTCGAGCACCGCTTTGGCGCCGGCGGCTTCAATCGCCAGGCGGTCCTGGTCCCAACTGTCCACCGCCACGAGCTTGTGCGCCCGCCAGTCGGCCAGCGCGGCGGTGGCCTTCTCCACCGCCTTGGCCTCCACCCAGAACACACGCTCGCCCCGCTTGCAGGCGATCTGGGTGGTGCCGTCCTGGTCGCGTCGGGAGCCGAGCTCGAGCTGGATCGGGGCCGCGTTCTCGCCGCGGCGGACGATCAGGATGTCGAGCTCCCGGGGGTCGAGCCCGTACTCGCGCAGCGGCCCGGGCGCGTCCACGAACTCCTTGATGCGAGCCGCACCGAGGTCCGAGACGAGCCCTTCGGCCCTCTCGCGTTCGGCCAGATCGTTGATCGGGTCGGTGAGCGTCCAGAGGTTGCCGGTGTGGGCGAGCGCCACCCGCGAACCGGAGTAGGTGATCGTGAGTGCGGCCACGTCGCTGGCGTAGATCTGCGCGAGCTGATCGGAGCGCCAGCCGGCAAGGTCCTTCTCGAGATCGTTCGCGACGTACTTGTTGACGATGAACACCGAGGTCCCGTCCGTGAGCGCGGCGCGCTGGCTGCCGAGCGGCATCTCCGCTCCGAGCTTCAAAACGTGCTTCGCTCCCGCCTCGTCGGTGACGGTGACCGACAGCTCTGGGGCGTCGAGCCCGTAGTCGCTGAGCTTGACCTCGGCGGCCTTGAGGGTCCGTTCGGCCTTGAGCGAGGTGAGCGTGCCGAGCAGGCTCGTCACCGCGCCCTGGTTGGCCTCGTCGGCGAGGGGCGTGCGCACCAGCCAGCGGTCCTTCTCCTTGGCGAGCTCGAACTCGCCCTTGGGGTTGCGCACCACGATCGAGCGGACCTTGTCCTGCTCGAGGGTGGGGAAGAGCTTGTCGGTTCGCTCCGCGACCTGGTCGGTGGTGGGCTGGTGGCGCTCCCAGAAGAGGATGAGTGCCCCGAGCCCGAGCACGACCACGGCGAGCACGATCAGTCGAGGCAGGCGCATGGCGTCCCTCCTAGCGCCGGCGGCGCCACCACACGGCGACCCCGGCAGCGATCGCCAGGAGCGGCAGCCCGACCAGCGAGATCAGCACGATGTTGCGCATCTGGCTGGCGTTGAGGAACAGGTTCACTTGCTCTGGGGTGCGCGGGGCGATGCCCAGCGCCTGCTCCTGCTTGACGAGCCAGTTGATGGCGTTGAGCGCCAGATTGGGGTTGCCGGCGTTCGAGACGTAGCCGTTCATCATGAACGCCGAGTTGCCGATGACCACGAGCCGCCAACCGTTGTCCTTGTCGGTCTCCGACTGCGCAGCCACGCCGAGCGGTACCGGAGGTTGCGTGTCCTTGGAGTCCTTGTCCACCGGGCGGCGCGCGAGAATGGCCGCCAGATCGGTTTCGCCCCATCCCTGGTCGGAGGTGGTGAAAAGCGTCGTCGCGCTGGCGCCTGCGGCGGTCACCGTCGCAACCGAGCGAGCCACCGGTAGCAGTACGGCGAGCCCTTGCATCCCCTCCACCACCGGATGGGAGCGGAAATCGGTCACGTACACCGCCGAGATATCGAAGAACGGCAGCCGGCGGCCGGGGTCGACGACGAGGTCGTCGTTGACCTGTACGCCGTACTCCTTGAGCAGCTCCTCGAGTCCCGAAGACGCAGCCCGCGGCCCGAGGACGGGGTCGAGCAGTGCGAGCACCCGTCCGCCGTTGTCGAGGTAGGTCTTGAGAGCGGTTTTCTCGTTCTCGGCGAACGCTGCCCGCGGGCCGGCCACGACCAACAGGTCACAGTCGGCCGGCACCGTACCCGACAGGAGGTTGACCTTCTCGGTCGAGAGGTTGTCGCGCTTGAGCGCCTCCTTGATCTGCGACAGCCCGTCCTCACCGAACCCGTCCGGGTCGTGCTCGCCGTGCCCGGTCGTAAAGCACACCTTGGGGCTTTTCGGGTTGACGACCCCCATGATGGCCGAGGTGAACTGCTCCTCCCCCTTGAACGCCCTCATCTTGGGCGCCCGCCCCATCTGGTAGCCGGAGTAGTCGTACTCGGCGAGCTGGTCAGCGGTGACGTACTTCTTGCGGTCACCGGCGGCGAACACCACGGTGTTGGCGGCCGAGACCCCGAACTCCTGGGCGAGCTGGCGGGTTCGCAACGGCTCGCGCTCGGGGTCGATGTACTCGACCGACACCTGCGCGGAGGCGGCCTGGTAGCGCGTGAGCAGCTCCCTGGTCTCGGTGAACATCGGTGTCTGCGGTGTCATGAACACGATCACCTTGACCGGGTCTTTGAGGTCCTTGAGGATGTTGACCGACTTCTCGGATAGCGAGTACAGCTTCGAGCTGGTCCAATCGGCTCGCGCGTAGTGCCGGTAGGCGAGCCAGTTGACCATGGCCACGAGCGCGAGCACGAGCACCACGGCGACGCCGGTCGAGGTAGCGGTGTAGACCTTGTCCTTCTGCATGGTTTACCTGCCCTTGCTGGCTTCCAGCGCCTTGGTGGCGAGGAAGAGGAAGAGCCCGCATAGGCTCAAGCTGTACACCACGTGGCGGGTGTCGAGGATGCCGCGGGCGTAGTCATCCATATGGTTCCAGAGATTCATGTAGCCCAGCATCCCTTTGAGCGTCTCGCCGGTTGCCAGGTTCTCGACCAGCCCGAGCGAAAACACCACCACGAGCAAGGCGAACGCCAGGATAGCGGCGAGGATCTGGTTGCGCACGAGCGCCGACGTGAACAGCCCGATCGAGAGGAACAGGCCGCCCAGCAGTGCGATCCCCAGGTAGCCGGCAGCCACCGGACCCCAATCGAGCTTCGAGTAGGAGGCCAGGATCGCCACGTAGGCCAGGGTGGGGAGCCAAAGCACGACATAGAAAGCAAATGCAGACAAAAACTTCGCGATAACGACCTGGGTCTCGGAGACGGGCGCGGTGAGCAGCACCTCGAGCGTGCCCGAGCGCCGCTCCTCGGCCAGCAACCGCATGGTGATCACCGGCACCACGAACAGCACGAAAAGCCAGAAGAAGATCGTGCCGCCGAACAGGAGCTTGAGCGGCGCCATCGCCTGTGTGCGCGGGTCGTTGAGGTAGGCGACGATGAGCCAGAAGACGTAACCATTGATGAATAGGAACGCCGTCATCACGACGTAGGCGAGCGGCGACGAAAAGTACGCGATGAGCTCGCGCCAGACGAGCGCCCAGGTCTTACGCATTGGCCACCTCCCCTTCCGGCATTGCGGCCTCGGCTGGCGCCTCGCCGGCGGCGTCGCGGGTCGTGAGCCGCAGGAACACATCCTCGAGCGAGGGCGTCGTCTGCGCCATCTCGAGCAGCACCCAACTGCGTTCCACAGCGAGGGAGAAAACCGCGCGCCGCAGGTCGAGCCCACCCTCCACGGCGATCACGAAGCGGCCACTGCCCGCGCTTTCGACCTCGGTCACACCCGGGAGGCTCGTCAGGCCTGTGCGAACGTCGTCCTCGGACGCCTCGATCTGCACCCGCAGCTCGGCGGCGCCCTGCAGCCCGGCGCGGAGCTGCTCCGGCGTGCCGTCCGCAACCAGCTTGCCGTTGTCGATGATCAGTACCCGCCGGCAGATCTGCTCCACTTCGGGCAGGATGTGGGTCGAGAGGATGACCGTATGGTCCCGCCCAAGCTCGGTGATGAGCTCGCGGATCTTGACGATCTGGCGCGGGTCGAGCCCTACCGTGGGCTCGTCGAGGATGAGTACCGGCGGTTGGTGAATGAGCGCTGCAGCGAGCCCGACCCGTTGCCGATACCCCTTCGACAAGGTGCCGATGATCTGGGAGCGGACGTCGATGATCATCGTCCGCTCGCACACCTCATCGAGGCGGGCCTGGGTGTGTACGCGTGGTACGCCCTCGATGGCGGCCCGGTAGGAGAGGTACTCGCCGACTCGCATCTCGGGGTAGAGCGCGACGTTCTCGGGCAGGTAGCCGATCTTGCCCCGCACCCCGAGCGGCTCGCGCGCGAGCTCGATCCCCGCCACGCGCACGCTGCCCGCGGAAGGGGGCAGGTAGCCCGTGATCATGCGCATCGTGGTCGTCTTGCCAGCGCCGTTGGGGCCCAGAAAGCCCAGAACCTCGCCTTCCGGGACGAAAAACGACACGTCGGCCACCGCGTCCTTATCCACGAACCTCTTGGTCAGTCCCTGAACCTCGATCAAGCTGCACCTCCGAATGGCGCCCCCGCCGTAGCGGGACGTATGATACGAAACACAACCGGGCTGATTTAGCAAGCACGTTGCCACGATTACCATCGGTCCGACGAAGGCGGTCACGAGCGAAACGCCAGTTCGGCACGGACCTTGACAGCCGCTGGTACGTGATACCATGACCCGCGTTGCAGAGTGTTTGAAACATTGTGCAACGGAGGTTGCGGTCAAGAGGGGAACCAAGCCGATGCCACGAATCCTCGTCGCTTTGCTGATTGCCGGAGCGGCACAGCTCGTCCGGGCGCAGGCGGTGCCCGAGCCGGCCGGCGTGCCGCTCGCCGCCCAGCCGGAGCACGCCGGCCAGCCAGAGGCGTCCAAAGTCAAGGAAGAGGTGGTCGTCTCCGCCTCGCGGTACGAGCAGACGACGTTCGCCACCGCGGTGCCCATCGACGTCATCTCTCAGGATGAGCTCGCGCGGGTCAAGCCCGAGAAGATGGTCGACCTGCTCAAGCAGCTGCCCGGGATCGAGGTTGCCGGTGAGGGTCCGTTTCGCGGGCTGCCGGTGATCCGCGGGCTGTCGTCCAACCGGGTGCTGATCTTGGTCGACGGCCAACGGCTCAACAACAGCCGCGAGTCGACGCAGTTTGCCGGCATTCAGCCCGGGCTCGTGGACCTCGCCCAGGTAGAGCGGATCGAGGTGCTGCGCGGCCCCGCCTCGGTTCAGTACGGCTCGGATGCGCTGGGCGGTGTGATCAACATCATCACGCGCCAGCCGGCGTTCTCGAGCGGGGAGCTCCGTCTCTCCGGCGGGGTGGACTACGAGTACGGCAGCGCGGCGAAGTCCCATCGCGGCAAGCTCGGTGTGAGCGGATCCGGAGAGCGGATGACGTTCCACCTCGGCGCCGGGTACTTCGAGGCCGCCGACTACGAGAGCCCTGAGGGCCTCGTCCCCAACTCGGGCATGACCCAAAAAAGCATGGATGGCAACCTGCGCCTGATGGTCGGCCAGCAGGGGGTGCTGAAGGTGGAGGTGCAGTCCACCCGCACCGTCGACGTGGGGTTTCCCGGCTACGACCCGCGAACCTCGGGCATCGACATCTCGTTCCCCCGTTTCGACCGCGACAAGTACGCCCTGACGTTCGACAGCGGAGCGATCTGGGGGCTGGGCAACGTCACCTTCGCCACCTATGCCCAGAACGTCGAAAAGCAGAGCCGGCTCGACATCGGCCCCCGCCAGAGCCTCACCACATCCGACATCGACTCGTTCGGTGGCTCCGCCCAGGCGACGGCGGCGCTGGGGCCTCACTTCCTCGTCTTCGGTCTCGACTACTACCGGGACGACCTGCACGACGATGCGCTCACCCGCACCACCACCGGGACCAGCACGGACGTGCAGGTGCCCGATTCGACGCAGGAGGGCTTGGGGCTGTACGTGCACGACGAGTGGAGCCTTTCCGATCGCTTCCAGCTCGTGGTCGCCGCTCGGGGGGACCGCTTCACGTTCGTCTCCCACCATGACCCGCGCTACGAGGGCACGCCGTTCGACGAGTCAGCCTCGGCGTTCTCGGGCAGCCTCGCCGCGCGTTTCGAAGCAACGCCCAGCCTCGCGCTCAACGCCTCGATCGGCCGCGCGTTCCGCGCCCCCAACCTGCAGGAGCGTGCCTACTACGGGTTCGTCTCCGGCAACCTGGCGTATCTCGAGCAAAACCCGGATCTCGATCCGGAGACGGCTCTCAACGTCGAGCTCGGGTTCAAGGTGCGCTCCGGCCACCACGCTGGCTCCTTCACGGTTTTCCGAAACTCCGTCAAGGACTTCATCGCCTTCTCCTACACCGGGAGGACAATCCCCAACCCGCGACAGGGGCAGCCGGCGATCGACATCGCTCGGTTCGAGAACCTGGATAGAGCCCGAATCGAGGGCGTCGAGATCGACCTTCAGGCGGTGCTGAGTGAACGCTGGACGGCGTTCGGCAGCGTGGCCTACAGCCGCGGAACCGACGAGCGCTCGGGCCAGCCGTTGCCGCTCATCGCGCCGCTCAAAGGGCGGCTGGGGGCGCACTTCGAGCAGGCGCGCTGGTGGTGCGAGCTCGCGGCACGCATGGTCGCGCGCAACCACCGCGTCGCCCCTGGCTATGAGGAGACCCCGGGATTTTCCGTGTACGACCTGCGCGCCGGGTATCGATTCGCGATCGGGCTCGCCCTTCAGGCCGCGGTAGAGAACTGCACCGATAAGGCCTACGCCGAGCCGTTCAATTTGCGCTACGAGCCGGGGCGTAACCTGCGCCTGAGCGTGGGGTACAGGTTCTGAGGACGGTTTTTGGGTCATCCTCGTCCACCCCGAGGTGGGGGGGGAAGCGGAAGCGGTTGATCGACCACCACCGCCTGTCGTGGTGGTAGGATGACGGCACTGGGGGGACGGCCGGGTGCGCCTGGTCGGATCGCCACGCCCCGGTGAAATGAGGCGACAATGGCAACCGCGACAACCTCGATCCAGATTGACGACGCACGCATAGCGTCCGCACTAGCGGTCGGGCACCACCACGACGCTGGACGGGTGAGGGCAGTGCTGGCCAAGGCACGCGAGCTCGGCGGGCTCGACGACGCCGAGATGGCGGTGCTGATGGGCGTGTCCGACCCGGAGCTGCTGGGTGAGTTCTACCACACGGCACGGGATGTCAAGGAGCGTATTTACGGCAACAGACTGGTGCTTTTCGCCCCTTTGTACATCTCCAACCTGTGCTCCAACGAGTGCACGTACTGCGCGTTCCGCGCCCGCAACCGAGAGCTCGCGCGGCGCGCGTTGACCCAGGAGGAGATCGCCGGCGAGGTCCGGCATCTGGTGGAGGAAGGCCACAAGCGCCTCCTCATGGTGGCCGGCGAGGCCAACCCCAAAGAGGGCTTCTCGTACATCCTGAGGTCGATCGAGACGATCTACGCCACCGCCTCGGGGTGTGGCGAGATCCGGCGTGTCAACGTCAACATCGCTCCGCTCTCTCTGGACGAGTTTCGCCTCCTCAAGGGGGCCTCGATCGGCACCTATCAGCTCTTTCAGGAGACGTACCACCGGCCGACCTACGCCCGGGTCCACCTGGGGGGCAGGAAGGTCGACTACGACTGGCGGATCACCGCCATGGATCGGGCCATGGAGGCCGGCATCGACGACGTCGGCGTGGGCGTGCTGTTCGGCCTGTTCGACTGGCGCTACGAGCTGCTCGCGCTCAGGCAGCACATCGAGCACCTCGAGCGGCGCTTCGGCGTCGGCCCCCACACCATCTCGGTGCCGCGCCTGGAGCCCGCTGTCGGCTCCGATGTGGCGATGCACCCGCCCCAGGCGGTTTCCGACACCGATTTCCGAAAGCTCGTGGCGATCCTCCGGCTGGCGGTGCCGTACACCGGGATCATCATGTCGACCCGCGAGACCGCCGAGCTGCGGCGCGAGACGTTCGCCCTCGGGGTGTCGCAGATCTCGGCCGGCAGCCGCACCAACCCCGGAGGTTACAGCGACGAGGAACGCTACGACGCGTCGCAGTTCTCGCTCGGCGACCACCGCCCGCTCGACGAAGTGGTGCGCGACGTGGCGATGCTCGGCTATGTCCCCTCGTTTTGCACCGCCTGCTACCGCCTCGGGCGTACCGGTGCCGACTTCATGGACCTGGCCAAGCCCGGGGAGATCCGCCTTCACTGCCAGCCCAACGGGTTGGCCACGTTCCAAGAGTACCTCTCGGACTACGCGAGCGCCGAGACGCGCACCGTGGGCGAGGCGCTCATCACCGAGGTCATTGCAACCCTCGAGGAACCGTTGCGGACGGCGACCCAGAAGATGGTCGACGCGGTGCGAGCCGGGGCTCGGGACGTGTTTTGCTGATGAGCATCCGCCGCGAGCGTGACGGCACGAACGAGATGGCGGTGCCCGCCGACCGCGTCGTGCTACCGGAGAGGCGACCGCGGCGCCGCAACGATCTCCTCTTCCCCCTCGACAGGCGTGTCTCTCCGGAAACGGTGGGCTGGCCTGGCAGCCGGACGCCCCGATGAAAAGGTCCTGGCGCCGGTGGGCCCTCGTCGGCGCGCTGCTCACGGTCGGGGCGTGGCTCGCCTGGCCGCCCGAGCCGGAGCCGGCGAACCTCGTGCCGGCCGCAGCCAAGCCGTTCGTATGGCGTCAGGACGCCCGCTGGGAGGCGCTCGAACGGCGTTTCGTCGAAGCTCGTCAGGTCGGCTGCGCTGGTACGGCAGGGACGATCAGCGAGCGTCTTGCAGTCCTCGAGGCCGTACTCGAAAGGCTGGCGGTCGTCTCGGCCGGCCCCACCACCCCGGCCTGGGACGACGCCGAGCTCGCGCTGTTCGAGGCTGCTCCGCTGGTCGCAGCGTGCCCCGAGCGGATCGCCGAACTGGTGCGCCTGCAGGCCCGCTTTCGTGACCTGGCCAAGCTCCGTTCGAGGACGTGGGATATGTCGTCCCGCGCCGCCCGGGACCGGCTCTACCGGGTGCTGCATGGCGGTCGTACGGCACTCGATCAGGCGATCCTTCAGGCTCCGGGAAGCCTGCCCGAGGTCCTCCTGGGTGAGGATGTCGCTTCCCACACCCCGTCTGCCGTAATCCGCGGCGTCCGCCTCCACTCCGGTGACCTGCTGCTTTCGCGCGGCACCGCGCCGACCTCGGCTCTCATCGCCCGCGGCAACGACTACCCGGGGAGCTTCTCACACGTGGCGCTCGTCCACGTGGCGGCCGCGGACGGGGCGGTGTCGTTCGTCGAGGCCCACATCGAGCGGGGCGTAGCGATTGCCTCGGTCGAGAGCTACTTCGCCGATGCCAAATGGCGGCTGGTGGTGCTGCGCCCGCGGTCAGACCTGCCAGCGCTCGGTCGCCACCCGCTGCTACCCCACCGTGCGGCCTCGTGGGCCGTCGCCGAGGCGCACGCCCGTCACATTCCGTACGACTTCGCGATGGATACCAGCGACGCCGGGGCGATGTTCTGCTCCGAGGTGGCGTGGTGGGCGTACCGCTCCCAGGGTGTTCGGCTGTGGTTGGGGCCCTCGCACATCTCCTCGCCGGGCCTCGTTCGTTGGCTCGGCTGCTTCGGCGTACGCCACTTCGAGACCCTGGAGCCATCCGATCTCGAGGCTGACCCGCAGCTCGCGTTGGTGGCCGAATGGCGGCATCCTGATGGCCTGTGGCAGGACCACCTCGACAGCGCGGTGATCGAAGTCATGCTGGAGGAGGCCGAGGCGGGAGCCGCGATTCCGGTCCCCCGCATGCTGCTCCCGGTTGCGCGGCTGGCCAAGGCGTGGTCGTGGGTTCTCAACCGGCTGGGTCGGGTGGGACCGGTCCCGGAGGGGTTGTCGGCCACCGCCGCGCTACGCAACCGGGAGCTCAGCCGCATCCATCGACAGCGTACCAGCCGTCTGAGCGCGCTCGCCGAGGACTTCACCTGTCGGCAGGGGTACCGCCCCCCGTATTGGCAGCTCGTGCGACTGGCCCGCACCACGGCCACCTCCCGATGAGCGATCTGCTAGGGTACCCCCGATGAGCCAGCGCGCTCCCCGCAACCTACGTCTACACATCGGCCTGTTCGGCCGCCGCAACGTCGGCAAGTCGAGCCTTCTCAACGCTATCACGCGCCAGGAGGTGGCCATCGTCTCGGCCCTGCCCGGCACCACCACCGACCCGGTCGAGAAACCCATGGAGCTGTTGCCGTTGGGCCCCGTGGTCTTCATCGACACCGCCGGGATCGACGACGAGGGCGCTCTCGGGGAGCTCCGCATCGCCCGTACCCGCCGGGTGCTCGACCGTACCGACCTCGGCGTCATCGTCACGGATGGCGAGTGGGGGCGGTTCGAGCAGGGCCTGCTCACCGCGCTGGTGGAGCGCAAGGTCGGGGTGCTCGTGGTTTTCAACAAGGCCGATCGCGGTGGGCCGGACCCCGCGGTGCGGCAGCGGCTAGCGGGGGAAAGCGTCGCAACGGTCCTCTGCTCGGCGCTTTCCGGTGAGGGTCTCGAGTCGCTGCGGGCGGCCCTGCTGGCAGCGGCGCCGGCCGACTACTTCGAGGCCCGGCGCATCGCGGCCGACCTCGTGAGCCCCGGCGACCTCGTGGTCCTGGTCGTGCCGATCGACAAAGAAGCGCCCAAGGGCCGCCTCATCCTGCCGCAGGTTCAGACCATTCGCGACCTGCTCGACGGTGAGGTGGTGTGCGTCGTCACCAAGGAGCGCGGGCTACGCACCGTGCTCGAGCGGCTCCGACAGCCACCCGCCCTCGTCGTGACCGATTCCCAGGCGTTCCTCAAGGTGGCCGCCGACACCCCGCGAGAGGTGCCGATGACTTCCTTCTCGATCCTCTTCGCGCGTTTCCAGGGCGACCTCGTGGAGCAGGTGCGCGGCACGCTGGCCATCGACCGCCTGACGACGGGCAATCGGGTGCTCGTCGCCGAGGCGTGCAGCCACCACCCAATCGGTGAGGACATCGGGCGCGTCAAGATTCCGCGCTGGCTGACCCAGCACACCGGCGCGCGGCTGGAGTTCGACACGGTCCAGGGGCGAGACTTTCCCGAGGACCTCTCCCCGTGGGCGCTGGTCATTCACTGCGGCAGTTGCATGGGCAACCGGCGGGAGATGCTCGCGCGCATCTTGCGCTGTCGTCAGCAGCAGGTGCCGATCACCAACTACGGCCTGACGATCGCCTACTCGCTGGGGATCTTCGAGCGGGCGCTGGAGCCGTTCCCGGCGGCCCTCGAGGCCTTTCGGGCCACCTCCACCCCGGCCCGGGCTCGCCCGGTCGAGAGCTTCTGACCCTGGACCGGGTCGGGCGGGCACGCTCCTGACCGGCGAGCGGAGGGGCCGGAACCGCCATCTGCTACCATCTCCCGGCCGGTGCCATCCTCTCCGGTGCCGCCCACGCAAGGGGGTTCTCGCATGCGCCAGACAATCATCCTCGTCATCACGCTCGCCGTCACTGCAGCCCTGATCGCGCCCGGGACCGGCGACGCCTGCACCAACATCCTGGTCAGCAAAGGCGCCTCAGCCGACGGCTCCACGTTCATCTCGTACGCTGCCGACTCGCACGAGCTCTACGGTGAGCTGTACCTGACTGCGGGAGGCGAGCACCCCGAGGGGGCGACACGCGACGTCGTCGAGTGGGATACGGCCCGGTTTTTGGGGCGCATCCCCCAGGCGCGTCGGACCTACTGGGTCGTCGGCAACATCAACGAGCACCAGGTGTCGATCGGCGAGACCACGTTCACCGGCCGCGAGGAGCTGGGCAAGCCCAACGGCATCATCGATTACGGTTCGCTGATGTTCATCGCCTTGGAGCGCGCACGCACGGCGCGCGAGGCGATCAGGATCATGGCCGACCTGGTGGCGGAGTTCGGGTATGCCTCGACCGGTGAGACGTTCTCGATCGCCGACCCGAAGGAGGTCTGGATCATGGACCTCATCGGCAAGGGCGAGGGCGAGAAAGGCGCCGTTTGGGTGGCCCGGCGGGTACCCGACGGCTATCTGTCGGCGCACGCCAACCAGGCCCGGATCCGCCAGTTTCCCCTCAACGACCCCAACACGTTGTACGCGCCGGATGTCATCACCTTCGCCCGCAAGAAGGGGTACTTCAACGGCGAGGACAAGGACTTCTCGTTCGTCGACGTCTACGCACCGCCCGATTTCGGTGCCTTGCGCTTCTGCGAGTCGCGCGTGTGGAGCGTGTTCAGGCGCGCGGCGCCGTCGCAACGATTCGACTTCGAGTACGCCAAGGGCAACCCCAAGGCCGAGCCGTTGCCGCTGTGGATCAAGCCCGACAAGCCGATCACCGTGGCTGACATGTTCGCGCTCATGCGCGACCATTTCGAGGGGACCGAGCTCGACCTCCACCTCGGCGTGGGAGCCGGTCCGTTCGCCTGCCCGTACCGCTGGCGCCCGATGACGTGGGACATCGACGGCAAGTCCTACGTCCACGAGCGGGCGATCTCGACGCAACAGACTGGTTACTCGTTCGTTTCGCAGATGCGCTCGGAATTGCCAGACCCGATCGGCGGAATCGAGTGGTTCGGCGTCGATGACACCTACAGCACGGTGTACATGCCGATGTACTGTGGTATCCGAGAGGTGCCGAGACCGTTCGCAGTCGGGGTCGCCGACCTCTTCAAGTTCTCGTTCGACTCCGGGTTCTGGGTCTTCAATTGGGTCGCCAACTGGGCCTACTCCCGCTACTCCGACATGATCGTCGATATCCAGCACGCGCAGCAGGAGCTGGAAGGCCGCTTCCTGGCCGACCAGCGAGCCGTCGAGGCGGCCGCGCTCACCCTCCACCGCCAGTCTCCGCTGCTCGCCCACGAGTACCTCACCAAATACTCGGTGGCGCAAGGGGAGGCGACGTTTGCACGCTGGCGTGCCCTCGGCGAGTATCTGATCATGAAGTATATGGATGGAAATCTCAAGACCCCGGACCGGCGGGTCAAGCACCCACGTTATCCCGACGCCTGGTACCGGGCGATCGCCAAGGAGCGCGGGGATATCCTCGCGGCTCCTCCCGAGCCACAGCCCTGATCCCGGTGCGGGCTGGGGGGTTCGTGACGGGGTTGGGGATGGCTACGGTGGTGCCATCGCCGGCCTCGCTGGGGGTGGTGAGGCTGCTGAGTCGTCACCAGCGATCTCGGCTCCGCAGCCGGAAAACCAGCGCTCTCTGTCAGAAAGGGTCCCATGTCCGAGCCTGACGAGGCACCGATTTCTCCCTGGGTTTTCCGGGATCACGGGAGCACCGCGTCGGTACGACGACACCCGTTGGCCCGGGTTGCCGTTGCCGCCTGGATACTGGTGCTGGCCACCGCCCTGGCGGTCGGTATCTGGGCTTGGGCCCGCCTGTGCGCCAGCCTTCCGGCTCTCGATGGGGAACGCAAAGTCGCGGGCCTCGCAGGCCCGGTGACGGTCGAGCGTGACGCTCTCGGTATCCCCACGATCCGTGCCGCAAGCCGCCTGGATGCGGTCCGCGCCCTCGGCTTCGTGCACGCCCAGGACCGACTCTTCCAGATGGACCTGCTGCGGCGTGCCTCGGCCGGTGAGCTCTCGGCGCTTCTGGGGCCATCCACGCTCGAGAGCGACCGGGTGCTGCGGGTGCATCGCTTGCGGCGGACAGCGGAGACGGCGGTTGAACAGGCTCGTCCTGGGGAGCGCGCCGCGCTTGCCGCCTACTGTCAGGGCGTGAACGCCGGGATGGCGGCTCTCGGCGCGCCGCCCTGGGAGTACCTGGTGCTCCGCCAGCCGCCTCGGCCCTGGCGCGAGGCCGATACAGTGCTGGTCCTGCTCTCGATGTTCGTGACCCTGCAGGACAGCGACGGTGGAGCCGAAAGGCGCCAGGGGCTGATGTACGACCTGCTCCCGGCCGAGCTGGCGGCGTTCGTGAGCTCGAGAGGGACGGAATGGGACGCTGCCCTGGACGGCTCATATTTCCCGCTTGCACCGATCCCCGGGCCAGAGGTGCTGGACCTGCGGACCCGGCCGGCCGCCGTGCAGGCGGACCACCGCGTCGCAACGGCGGAGGACCCTGACGACCTGATGCCCGGCAGCAACAACTGGGCGGTCGCGGCGAGCCGCTCCCGACACGGGGGCGCGATGGTCAGCAACGACATGCACCTCGGGCTCGGTGTCCCGACGATCTGGTATCGAGCGCTGCTGGAGTGGCCCGAGCCGTCGGTACCCGGTGGCCGCCGGCGGTTGGTCGGCGTTACCCTCCCTGGCACCCCGGCGCTCGTCGCCGGTAGCAACGGACGGGTCGCATGGGGCTTCACCAACGCGCAGATCGACACCGGTGACGTCGTGGTGCTGGAGCCCGCGCCGGGCGACCCGACCGCCTATCTCACGCCGCAGGGTCCACGGCGCCTCGAAGCCGAGGCAGAAACGATCGAGGTGAGCCGTGCCGCGCCGGTACGAGTCGAGATCGAGCAGTCCGTGTGGGGGCCGGTGGTGGGTACCGACCACCAGGGCCGACGTCTCGCCTTCCACTGGGTGGCTCACGAGCCAGAGGCCGTGAACCTGGGGCTTTCCAGCGTCGCCGACGCTTCGGACCTCGAGGAGGCGCTCGCGCTCGCCAACCGAGCCGGCATTCCCGCCCAGAACTTCATCTGTGCGGATAGCTCTGGCCGCATCGGCTGGACCGTCGCTGGACGGATTCCCCGCCGGGTCGGCTTCGACGGCTCGCGCCCTCAGAGCTGGGCGGATGGGACACGAAGGTGGGAGGGGTGGTACGAGCCGGCCGAGGTGCCACACATCCTCGACCCGGCCGAGGCGCTGCTGTGGACCGCCAACAACCGTGTCGTGGGCGGAGCGTCACTCGCGCTGGTTGGCGATGGTGGGTACGACCTGGGCGCGCGGGCAGGCCAGATTCGAGACCGGCTACGCGAGCTCGAAGCCGCGAGCGAACGGGATCTGCTGGCGGTACAGCTCGACGATCGAGCACTTTTTTTGGAGCGCTGGTACCGCCTGAGCTTGGACATCCTCGGACCTGCCGCCTGCGCAGGCAACCGGAGCCGAAGCGAGCTGCGCAGGGTCTTGGAGACGACCTGGACGGGGCACGCCTCGGTGGACTCGGTCGCCTACCGGCTGGTGCGCGAGCTACGAGTCGAGGTCGCGCAGCGGGCGCTGCAGCCGCTCGTGGCGGCCTGTGCCCGAGCCGGCGAGAACTTTCCCGTACTCCGTCTGCCGCAGGTCGAAGGACCGCTGTGGCGGTTGCTGGCCGAGCGCCCTCCCCACCTTCTGGCCCCCGAGTACGCCGACTGGGACGCCCTCGTTCTTGCCAGCCTGGATGCCGTCGCGGCCCGCGCCGTGGAGGCCAGCGGCTCACTCGCTGCCCACACCTGGGGCCGGCGCAACACCGTGCGCATTCGCCACCCGCTCGGTCGGGCGCTGGGACCGCTTTCGGCGCTGCTCGACCTACCGCTGCTGCAGCTTCCCGGTGACAGCCACATGCCGCGAGTGCAGGGCCCGAGCTTCGGCGCCTCGGAGCGCTTCGTGGTCTCGCCGGGCCGGGAGGCGTGCGGTCTTTTCCACATGCCGGGCGGGCAGTCGGGCCACCCGCTCTCGCCGTTTTACCGTCTGGGCTACCGGGGCTGGGTGGAAGGTGAGCCGACGCCGTTTTTGCCCGGGCCGGCCAAGCACCTCCTGGCCCTGGCGCCCTGACCGCGCGCCGAGCTCGGGTGGTATCCTCCGCGCCCGGAGGCGCCATGGAGTTCGGCATCCTGGGCCTGGAGCTCTCGGGCAAGACCACGATCTTCTCACTGCTCACCGGTCACGCGCCCGGGCCGGGGCGCGGCAAGCTGGCTCACGTCGGAATCGCGCAGGTGCCGGACGACCGCCTCGACCGCCTATCGGCTCTCTTTTCGCCGCGCAAGCACACGCCAGCCACCGTGCGCTTCGTGGACGTGCCGGGGATCGTCAAGGGTGGGTCAGCGTCACTGAACCTGCCCGAGCTGCGCACCATGGATGGGCTCGCCGTGGTCGTCCGGGGGTTCGCCTCCGACTCGGTGCCCCACCCCGAGGGGTCGGTGGACCCGGTGCGCGACCTCGAGCTGCTCGAGACCGAGCTGCTGCTCGCAGACCTCGGGGTCGCGACCAACCGTCTCGAGCGCCTGGGACGGGACCTCGGCAAGCGCCGTACCCCCGAGCTCGAGGCCGAGCACGCGGTGCTCGAGCGGTGTCGCTGCCAGCTCGAAACCGGAGCGCCACTGCGGACGCTCAACCTCGGACCCGAGGAGCTGCGCCTGCTCAAAGGCTTCACCTTCTTCACCCTCAAGCCCATGCTGGTGGTGCTCAACTGCGCGGAGAGCGACGCCGGCGACCTCGACGGAGCCGCACGCCGCGCAGGGCTCGAGCGCTGGCGGTCGCAACCGAAAGTCGCAGTGTCGGCCGTGAGTGCTACCATCGAAGAAGAGGTGTCGCGGCTGGAACCGGCCGATCAGGCGGTGTTCCTCGCCGAGCTGGGTCTACCCGATCGGGCGCTCGATCGGCTCCTGCGCGAGGCGTACGGTTTGCTCGGCCTCATCTCGTTTTTCACCGTCGGCGAGGACGAGTGCCGGGCGTGGTCCGTGGTGCGCGGCACCCCGGCCGTGAAGGCGGCTGGCGAGATCCACAGCGATCTCGAGCGCGGCTTCATCCGGGCTGAGGTCGTGGCGTGGGACGAGCTGCTGGCGGCGGGATCTCTGGCGGCCTGCCGCCAGCGCGCCACACTCCGTCTGGAAGGACGAGACTACGTCGTTCAAGACGGCGAGGTCATTCACTTCCGGTTCAGCGTCTGAGCGCCGGCCCCCACCCGCTCCGTCCGCTGCCCGAGCGTTGCCACCGCGCTCTGCGCAGCATCTGGCCCCACGGCGCCCACCACGCGGACCTTCCGCTTTCTCCGACGGGCTTTCAGGGTGCGCCGGAGACGTTCGATGTCGGCAGCACCGTCGGGGGGGCGATGTGGATCCCCCGTGCCGGCTGTCGCGTAATCGTCGGGGAAGGAGCCTCGACCGCGGCGCCCGATGGGGGTGACGGCTTGGCTGTGGCGGCCGGCGTGGTACCGGCGGCAGGTTTTGGAGGGGCAGTCGGACCAGGTGGTGGGGGGGTGACTACGCTCGCCGCCGAGCCGCCATCCGAGGCCAGCGGGGAGTCGGACACGGCGGCCGCCAGCGGCGCCGGCCGGATGAGCATCATCTGCCCGACGGTTCTGGCGTCGATGGGATAGACGTGATAGGTCGCGCGGTCGACGGTGTCCCGATAGTGCGCAAGCAGTGCCTGGGTCTGAAGGCGTGAGTCGAGCACGAGAGGGTTCTTCGCGGGGTCGGCGAGATCGGGTGCGTGCCGGTAGGCGCGCATGTAATCCCGGATCGCCGCACGGGTTCGGCCGGCCCGCTCCTCGGCCAGCGCCAGCATGAAGCGGGCCGGACCGTGGCCGCGGCGTTCTCTGAGGGTGCGCCGGTACAAGCGGCAGGCGGCGGCGTTGCGGCCTTGGCATTGGAGTACCAGGCCAAGACGGAACATCGCCTCGTGGTTGTGCTTGTCCAGCTTGAGAGCGGCTCGCAGGTAATCCTCGGCGTCGTTTGGGAAGCCCTTGTTGACGAGCAAGACAGCGAGCTCGGCAAGGTCCGTGGAGGTCGCCTTCCCGCGTTTCTCCAGCTCCAGGTAGGCCATGATCGCCCGGTCGGCCGGCCGGTCCGCCGAGAGGTGGCGCTCGAACACCCCAGCCTGGCTGCCGACCGCCAGCGCGATCAGCACTGCGAACCCACACCATTGCTTCATCCTTGCCTCCCCCGTCGCACCCGCGCTCGCACCCGGACCTGCCCGTTCTCTTCCTGCACCTCGAACCCCTCGACGTTTGCTCCCTTGGCCTGCACCGTCTCGCGCTGCTGCTCGAGCGCGGCCCGGAAGCGATCGAAGCTGACGCTTCCGGGCCGTCCGGTGCGTTGCAGCGCCGCCGAGTACTCGGCGAACAACCGCCGATAGTCGGCATCCACATGGGATACGGAGCTCGTTTGCGGAGCGTTGGCCACCCCGGCTGCAGGAGCCGCGGGAACCGGCCGCGCCAGCCCCCCGCCGGCCTCCTCGCGCTGGCGGAGCTGCCGCATCCAGTGCTGGTTGAGGGCCGTGAAGCGGTTGAGAAGTTGGTCCAGCCTGAAATGTGCCGCGGCACCGTGGAGCTCTTGGCGGCTGATGTCGCGCAGGCGCCGATTCAGTGCCTCCCGCTCGCGCTCGGGTGGGACCGGCACCTGCGGATCGCGAGCGAAGTACCGCTCCCACTTGCGGGATAGCTCGGCGAGCCAGCGCTCCAGTTGGGAGATCAGGTCGTCGGTGCTCATACGACGAAGCTTACACGACCGGTTGACCGAGAGCACCTATGGGCGAGGGTACAATCGCCGCATGCCAAGCTTACTGGCTCAGCTCCCCGCGATCCATCGGCTCCTCGCGCACCCCGCGCTGGTCGCGGCTCGCCGCCTCCACGGCGGAGCCCAAGTGCGTGACACCGCCCGCCTGGTGGTGGCCGCTGCCCGCGAGCAGATGGCGGGCGGCAGGCCCGCGCC
>JAAYVZ010000147.1 GCA_012516935.1 Holophagae bacterium | reverse complement strand
CGCTCCAGGTCAGCGTCCAGCTTCTGGTTGATCGTGCTCACGGTCGAAGCCGACACACTGTGCCCGCATAGCTCCTCGGTGATCGCCTTCACCTTCCGCGTTGACACCCCCTGGAGGTACATCTCCGCCAACGCACTCACAAACGCCTTCTCGCTCCGCTGGTACCGCTCGAAAAGCTCGGTCGAGAAACGCCCCGCCCGATCCTGCGGTACCCGCAGCTCCAGCTTCCCCACCCGTGTCATCAGGGTCCGCCCGCGGTACCCGCTCCGGTACCCCAGCCGACCGTCGGTCCGCTCCCACTTGCCGGCTCCAACTGCCTCGTCCATCTCCGCCTCGAGCACCTGCTGGATCGTCCCTCGCAGCAGCTCCCGAAACACATCGTCCGCCACCAACGCCGCTTTCCAGTCAATCGCAGTCCGCGTACTCTTCCTCCGGGCCATCGGTTCCTCCCTTGGGTCTCCTGCTCCGGGTCGACCCCAAGTGCTCATTGGAACCCATGGCCCTCTTCTGCAGACAATTCAGGACACTACCTTTCGGCGTTGTGGATCGTTTGGAAAATGCGGAGCGTTTGCCAAGGGTCCGTGGGAAAGCGTGTGCCTCTCCCCTGGTTGGGTAAGTGGCGGACCTGTACAATGGCCGTTCTCCGGCAGCCACGGGGTGGGTGGTCGGCCGGAGCGGGAGGTGCGATGGGTGAGAGGGTCCTGGTCACGGGCGGGTGCGGGTTCATCGGCTCGAACTTCGTACGGCTGCTGCTCGCCGAGCGGCCCGACTGGGAGATCGTCAACCTCGACAAGCTGACGTACGCGGGGCGGCTCGAAAACCTCCAGGACGTCGCCAACGAGCCGCGCTACCGCTTCGTCAAGGGCGACATCTGCGACCCGGCGGCGGTGGCCGACGCAATGGACGGCTGCACGATGGCGGTGAACTTCGCCGCCGAGACCCACGTGGACCGCTCGCTGCTCGGCGCCACCCACTTCATCGACACCGACATCAAGGGTGTGCTGGTGCTGCTCGAGCAAGCACGGCGCATCGGCCTCGAGCGCTTCGTCCAGATCTCCACCGACGAGGTCTACGGCTCGATCGCCGAAGGCTCGTTCACCGAGGAGTCCCTGCTGTGCCCGCGCAACCCCTACGCCGCCTCCAAGGCCGGCGGTGATCGGCTGGCGTTCGCGTACTGGGCAACGTACCGGGTGCCGGTGATCATCACCCGCGCCTCCAACAACTACGGGCCGTACCAGTACCCTGAGAAGCTGGTGCCGCTGTTCGTGACCAACGCGCTGCGCGACCTGCCGTTGCCGCTGTATGGCGACGGGCGCAACGTACGCGACTGGCTGCACGTCGAGGACCACTGTCGGGGCGTGCTGTTCCTGCTCGAGCACGGCGAGCCCGGCGAGGTGTACAACATCGCCGGCGGCAACGAGCACGAGAACATCGCGATCACCCACACCATCCTGCGCCTGCTGGGCAAGCCGGAGACGCTCATCCGGCCGGTCGAGGACCGGGTCGGCCACGACCGTCGCTACTCGCTCGATGGCGGCAAGCTGGCGCGGTTGGGGTGGACGCCGCGGGTGCCGTTCGCGGAGGGGCTCGAGGCCACCGTGCGCTGGTACGTCGACCACGAGTGGTGGTGGAAGCCGGTGAAAGACCACGACGGCGAGTTCCAGAAGTACTACGAGCAGCAATACGGGGCGCGGCTGGCATGAGGCTGCTGGTTACCGGCTCGCAGGGCCAGCTCGGCCGGGCGCTGGGGCAGGTCGGGCCGGCCCGGGGCCACGTCGTGGCCGGCTACGATCTCCCCGAGCTCGACATCACCGACGCGGTGCTCGTCCAGCGGGCGGTCGCGGGCGAGCGGCCCGATGCGATCGTCAACTGCGCGGCGTTCACGGCGGTCGACGCGGCCGAGGCCGACGAGGCCCGGGCCACCGCGGTCAACGGCGAAGGGGTGGCGAACCTGGCTGTCGTGGCCAACGCCGTCGGTGCCGTTCTGGTGCACATCTCCACCGACTACGTGTTCGACGGCCGTCCGGGCCGGCCGTGGCGCGAGGACGACCCGACCGGGCCGCTCTCGGCGTACGGCCGGAGCAAGCTCGCTGGGGAGCGCGTGGCGATACTGGCGGCGCAGCATCTGGTCGTCCGCACGGCGTGGCTGTTCGGCAAGGGTTGGAACTTCGTCGAGGCGATCCGCATCCAGCTCGAAGAAGGCCGCGACCCGCTGGCGGTGGTCTCCGACCAGATAGGCTCGCCAACGTACGCCGTCGACCTCGCCGAGGCACTCGTTGAGCTGCTGGAGATCGGGGCGCGGGGAGTCGTTCATGCCGTCAACGAGGGCGTCACGAGCTGGCACGGTTTTGCCGGTGAGATCGTTCGGTTGCTCGGCGTCCACGCCGAGGTCCGGCCTATCTCCTCCTCCGAGCTGAACCGCCCAGCGCTACGGCCGGCCAACTCGGTCCTCGATACCGCGCGGCTGCGAGGCCTGCTCGGCCACGGCCTGCCGCCGTGGCAGGACGCTCTCGGCCGGTACCTCCAGATGATGGGTCGAGAGCGGATGGAGTAGGGCGAGATGGCAACGCTGCGTGAGCTTGTCCGTACCCCGGCCGGCCGTTTTGTAGCGCGCTACGCTGTCATTCTCACCGTGGGCTTCACGATCTTGGCGCTCAAACCGATAAATGACTCTGTTGTCAATCGTTATACAACATTCGTCGCGCACGAGGCACGGCTCGCGCTGGTGCTTTTCGGCGACGAGGCGAAGGTCGAAGGGCAGGTGCTCTCGACCCCTCGTTTTGCAGTTGCCATTCACAACGGCTGTAACGGGCTGGAGGCGATCCTCGTGTTTGTCTGCGGGGTCCTGGCGTTCCCAGCGACGACATGGCGCCGAGTGGTGGGTGTGGCCCTCGGCTTGGTGGCCATCCAGGGCTTCAACCTCGTCCGCATCGTGGCATTGTTCTACACCGGGATCTACAAGCCGGAGTGGTTCGGTGCTTCGCACGTCTTGGTGTGGCAGTCGTTGGTCATCGTCTTTGCCGTGTCGTTGTGGGTTCTCTGGGTGCAGCGGTATGCCCGCCCGACGACCTGAACGCGGGCGGTTCTGGCGCCGGTTGCCGTGGGCGCTGCTCGGGTCCGTACTGTTATGGCTGCTGGTCCGTTCGGGCTACAACACCATGCTGACGTTCACGGCGCAGGGACTGTGCCGACTGGTCGAGCACCCGCCGGTTACGCAGGTCGTCTCCGACGGCGAGGCCGCCATCATCGGTAGATCCGACCTGAGAGCGGACTCCGGCCGGCTGCGGTACCCGCTGACCCAGATCCACTTCAACCTCATCCCGGCGTTGGCCCTGGTTCTCGCGCTGCCGGGCTGGAGGCAGTCGAACGGCTGGCAGCGCTTGGCTTCGATGCTGCTCCTGCTCGTCATCTCCCATATCTTGTCGCTGGTCTGGCACGTCCAGTACTTCTTCGCAACCGGGCTCGGGCCGTGGAGCCTGGCCAATTACGGTGCCGTCTCGCGCGAGATACTCGGTGGCCTACGGTACTTTTTCGACATCGCCGTGACGTTCACGCTGCCCTTGCTGCTGTGGGTTGGGTATTTCCACGAGCAGGTCTTCGCGCTGCTGGACGTCGAGGCGAAGAAATGAGGGCAGGGCCCTGGCTGGCCCGCTGCCACCACCAACCCAACAGTGGCCGGTAATCGGGGTTCGACGACCGCCCACCCATCGGCAATCAGGGCCGCTCCGCATCTGACCTCCGGCGCCGCCGGGTCTTTATGGGAGCTGATCCAGGTTCGAGGCGGTGGCAGCGGGCAGAGAGCGAAAAGCCGCTTTGCTCGCGACACCGACCGGACCGGCGAGGAGATCACACCATCAAGCAGGCGAGCGCGATACAGTACAGCTTCGAACGGGGGCTCTCGCTTCGCGACATCACCACGACGGGCCTGCTGGTGCCCTGGATCAACCCTCCCAGCTCCCCGCCGCCGAACAGCATGAGCCCTTTGTAGAAGGCATTGCACGCCTCGAGCGTGGGGAGCACCAGCACATCCGCCTGGCCGCCGATCGGTGTCGGCACCCCTTTGATCTCGACCGCCGCCGGGTCGCAGGCGAGGAAAACATCGAGCGGACCGTCCACGATACAGACGCCGAGCTGACCGCGTTCGGCCGCCTGGCAGACCACCGCGTAGTCGGCGTGGCTCGGAAAGTGCTCGGAGGGCTTCTCGACCGCCGACACGAGCGCGACCTTGGGGCACTCGATCCCGAACCGGTGGGCCATGGCGACGGCGTAACGAACCATGGCGAGTTTCTGGTCGACATTCGGGAACGGCAGCACGGCCGGGTCCGTCACCAGCAGCAGCTTGGGATACCGGGGAAGCTCGATCGCGCAGACATACGACAGGACGGCACCGGGCTCCAACAGTCCACCCTCCCGGTCCATCACTGCCTTGAGAAAAACACTTGTCGCAACCGATCCTTTCATCAGAACGTCGGCATCACCGTTGGCCACGAGGCGTACGGCCTCACGAGTCGCCGCCTTGTCGTCGGGGATGTCGACGATCTCGAAGCCGGAGGCCTCCACACCCTCGGCGGCACAGACCGTGGCACAGCGGGTCGCGTCACCGAGCATGACGGCCTCGGCCACGCCGAGCTCGACAGCACGGGCGAGGGCGCCGACGGTGTTGGGGTCCTGCCCACACGCCACCGCGATGCGGAAGCAGCGGCCGAGGGCTCGCACGTGGTTCACCAGGTCGTCGAGCTTGCGGATGGGCTGCATGATACCGTCACCTCCGACACCAGGGGAGGTACGCACACCGACGCTCCCGATGACGGCTCCCCCCTTTGGAGACTGGAGCCAGCTCTGGGCGCCTCTACTTCGCGGTCAGGGCCGCCAGGGCGATGGAGTAGAGCTTGGTCTTGGTGGAGTCGCCACGCGACGACAGAATCGCCGGGCAGCGCGCGCCGACGACCATTGCCGCCAGCTCGCATCCAGCCAGCTTGGTGTTGGTCTTGTAGAAGACATTCGCCGCCTCGATGTCGGGGAAGAGAAGGCAGTCGGCGTCGCCAGCCACGGGGTTGGTCACACCCTTGGTCTCGGCTGACTCGCGATCCACCGCCACGTCGACAGCCTGTGGGCCGTCCACGAGCGCTCCCTTGATCTGCCCGCGCTCGGCCATCTTGGAGATGATCGCGGCGTCGACGCAGGCCGGCATCTTGTACGACATCTGCTCGGTGGCAGCGATGATCGCCACTTTCGGCGTGGTGATCCCGAGCGCCTTGGCAACGGCGATCATGTAGTTGACGATGGCGATCTTCTCCTTCAGCTCGGGCGCCGGTAGAACAGCCACGTCGCCGCAGATGATGAGCTTGTGGTAACGAGGGTTCTCGATCACCGAGACGTGGGACAGGATCGCCCCCGGGTCCATCAGGCCCTTTTCCTTGTCGAGCAGGCCTCTCATGTACTTGTCCGTGGAGCACAATCCCTTCATTATGATTTGCCCGACGCCCGTGTTGACGAGCTCGGCGGCCTTGTAAACCGCAGCCATCTCGTTGGGCTCGTGCACGATCGCGAACCGCCTGACATCGATCCCCTCCTGCTGGCAGACGCCGTTGATAACGTCCTGGTCGCCGACCAGCGTGGCCTCGACGATGCCGGCGTCCATCGCCCCGGCCAAAGCGCCGATGGTGTGCGAGTCGTTGGCGAACGCCGCGACCACGCGCTTGGCGGGACGGCTCTTCAGGTGCTCGATCATCTGGTCAAGCTTGGTAATTGGCATGCAAGCCTCCTCTGCGAGCAGGGACTATAGCAAGGACAAGAACCGGGGAACAGAGGACGGGAGACAGCGAGAGAGGAGCGAGGCCAAGCCGGAGGCGATGCGAGCTTCCGACCGGACGAAACCGGGGAGGGCTCAGGCCGACCGACTCCTCCGGCCGCTGCTGTAGAAACCGGAAGGCGGGCCGCTCGCCACCCAGGCGGAGACGAGCCGCTCCCACCGACCCTGAGACCGCAGAACCAGCTCGATGAGCTCGCGCACCGCGCCACGGCCGCCCGGGAACGCGCTCACCAAGTGGCACCGCTGTGTGACCTCGGCGACGGCGTCGGCAGGGCAGGCGGCGAGCCCTACCAGCGCCAGCGCGGGAAGGTCTGGAAGGTCGTCACCCATGAAGCTGATCTCTGACAGGTCGAGCCCGAGGTTACCGGCCAAGACGGTGATATCGCTCCGCTTGTCGCGGCTGCCCTGGATGACGAGCTCGGGAGGGATCGCCAGGTCGGTGACACGAGCCCTGACCGGAGGTGCCAGGCGTCCGGAAAGGATGGCTACGGGCAGGCCCTCCGACATGGCGGTCTTGATGGCGAACCCATCGCGGGCCGAGAAGCGCTTGAGTGCCTCGCCCTTCGGGCCGTAGACCAGGGTCGCATCGGTGAGCACGCCGTCCACGTCCAGGACGATCGCCCGCACGGCGCGGGCACGAGCTGCCAACTCCTCGGCTTGCAGCGGCACAGAAGCCTCCAGTGCCGTTATCCTAGCGGGGACGGAGGGCGGTGAGAAGAGGTGCAGGAACGCGAGAAGTGGGAGCGCCGATACCAACAAGCGAAAGGCTCGGTGTTCGGGAGCGAACCCTCGCTCGTGGTGCGGCGGGCGCTGCCGTTCCTGCCCCGGCCTGGGCGCTGCCTCGATCTCGCCGGTGGCGAGGGGCGGAACGCCCTGTTCCTGGCCCGCCTCGGATGGGAGGTCGTGGTTGCCGACTGTGCCGTGGCGGGTCTGGCCCGCGCCCGCAGGCGTTTCGCCGCCGCCGACTTGTGCGTGCGGCTGCTCGCCGCCGATCTCGAGTCCGCCGTCCTCGGCCAACCGCGCGAGCTTTTTGACCTGTTGCTCGTGGTCAACTTCCACGACCGCTCATGGGTGGTCAATGCCCACCGCTGGCTGCGTCCAGGGGGCGTGCTGGTCGCGCAGGGCTTTGCCAAGGAGCAGCTCGGACGCGGCACGGGGGGGCCGTCGGACCCGACGTTCCTCTGGGGTGCCAACGAGCTGTTGGCGCTCGCGACCCCCGGGCTCCGCGTGCTGCTCTATGAGGACCACCTGGTCGAGGAGGACGAGAACCCTGCCCACCGTGGCCCGAAGTGGGTGGTGCGCCTGGTCGCTGCCCGCTCGGTCGAGGGATGAGAGGCGAGGGCCCTCGCTCGCGCTTCGTGCAGCACGGCGGTCAGCCGCCCCGCCCCCGCCTTGACGCCCGGGATGCTTCCGTCGTGGTCCCGGTGGGGGGACGACGGTGAACGCCGATCTGCTCGCGGCGTTGCCGTTGTTGGAAGGCAGTGTGCAGTGACGAGCCCAAGTAGAATGGCAGCGTGCCGACGCTCGCAGTCATCGAGGATCTCGTCGTTGCCTTCCCCGATACCGAAGGGCGGCGGAGACTGGTCGTTGACGGGGTCTGGCTCGACGTCGAGGACGGCGAAACGGTCGCCGTCGTGGGCGCTTCTGGTAGCGGCAAGTCATTGACCATCCTAGCGTTGCTCGGTCTCGTCCCGGCTCCGGGAGAGGTTGTCCACGGGCACGTTCGGCTTGTCGGCGTCGACGTGCGGGCGGCCGATGAGGCGACCCTGTGCGGGCTTCGGGGACGGACCGCCGGTCTCGTGCAGCAGGAGCCCTCGGCCAACTTCAACCCGGTGCAGCGCCTTTGGCGTCCCGTGAGCGAGGCGGCCAAGCGGCACGGCCTCGTTTCGGGGGTGAGGGAACGTCGGGCGTTGGCAGCCGACCTGCTGGCCGAGGTCGGCCTCGAGGACGCGCCGGCGATGGTCGACGCCTTTCCGCACCAGCTCTCGGGCGGGCAACGCCAGCGTGCCGCGGTCGCCGCAGCGTTGGCGGCCCGGCCGCACCTCCTCGTTGCCGACGAGCCCACCTCGGCGCTCGACAGCGTTTCCCAGGCCGAGCTCCTGCGACTGCTGGGCCGACTGCGGCATGAACGCGGGCTGGCCGTGCTGGTCGTCACTCATGACCTGGAGCTGGCGACGGCTACCGGCGGGCGGATGTTGGTGTTGCATGCCGGTGAGACGGTGGAGGTGGGGGAGTCGGTGCGGCTGGCGAAGGGGCCAGCACACCCGTACACCCAGGCGCTGTTGGCGGGACGGGTGGTGCCTTCGGCGCCAGCGGAGCTCAGTCGGTCGCGCTGCCGGTTCGTGGATGGGTGCCCACGGGCGATGCCGCGCTGCCGCCAGGCCCGCCCGGCGCTGGCCGATGGCCTGGAGGGTGGGCTGGTTCGCTGCTTCCTGTGGAGCGACACCGCGGAGGCAGCGCATGGCTGAGCCGCTGCTGCTCGCGGCCGAAGGCTTGTGCAAGACGTACCCGGGGAGGGGAGGACGCGGAGCGGATCTGGCGGCAGTGCGGGACGTCTCGCTCACCCTCGAGGCCGGCGAGGTGGTAGCAGTGGTCGGCCGTTCGGGATCCGGCAAGAGCACGCTGGCCCGTCTTCTGACCGGCCTCGAGCCTGCTGACGCGGGAGTGGTGAGCGTCGAGGGCGTGCCGCTCGGCCGCGCCACCGGTGGCACGTTGAGGCAGCTCCGCCGCAAGGTGCAGCTCGTGCTCCAGGAGCCGCGCTCGGCGCTCGACCCGATTCAGTCGGTGGACTCGGTGTTGCGGGAACCGTTGGTGGTGCACGCTCTCGTGCCAGCTGGCTCCCGGCCCGCTCGGGTGCGCGAGCTGTTGGAGCTGGTCGGTCTGCCCGCCTCCAGCGAGATGCTGGCGAAGCTCCCGCACGAGCTCTCGGGCGGCGAGGCGCAGCGAGTGCTGCTGGCTCGCGCCCTGGCTTGCGAGCCGCGGGCGCTGGTACTGGACGAACCCGTGTCGGCGCTCGACGCGCCGCTGCGGCGGCAGGTGATGGCGGAGCTCGTTGCTTTGCGGGACCGATTGAACTTGGCGCTGCTGCTGATCGCCCACGATCTGCGCCTGGTGCGGGAGATCGCCTCGCGGGTGCTGGTCCTCGATAGCGGCCGGGTCGTGGAGCAGGGGCCGACGGCACGAATCATGGCGCGCCCGGCGACCGTGTCGACGAAGGCTCTGGTGGCGGCGGCGGGCCTGGGACGATAGCGGGAACCGAAGACGCGGCCTGGCCGTTACAGAGGGCGAAGCGGCAGGGGGCACGGGCGACCGTGAAACCCGTTAGCGGCTGGAAACGTAACAGGCCGCGAGCACGGAGGTGCGTGTGAGGCACAGCAAGAACCTGGCGTGGGTGGCAGTGGTGGTGGCTGGTGCAGTGACGATCCTGGCTGAAGAACCCGTGAAGGTCGTGACCACGGCTGGACAGCAGACGCGCGGAGCTCGCATCGGCGCTCCGGAGATGAAGCTGTCGATGCGGGACGCGGTCCGTCTTGCACTCGGGCACAATATCAACCTCGAGGTATCCCGGCTCGGACTTGCTGGCAGCACAGCGGCACTGGACGGCAGCCGGGGCCTCTTCGATCCGTATTTCAACGCCCAAGGCTCGACCTCCGAGAGCTCGACCCCATCCACGAACCAGCTCGTAGGGGCCGACATCGCGACCAGCCGGCGGCGCAACCTCGATCTGTCGCTCGGCAAGCTCTTCACGACCGGTACCGAGGTCACGGTCGGGTGGACCAACTCGCGATCGGCCACCAACTCGAGCTTCTACTTCCTGAATCCGTCGTACAACACGGGGTTCTCGCTCGGCCTCAAGCAGCCGTTGCTGCGTGGTTTCGGCACCGACGTCAACCGCGCCGGCATCGAGGTCGCGCGTCGCAACCGTGACATGTCGCGCCTGGCCTTCGAGCAGATCGTCATCAGCACGCTGCAGCAGGTCGAGTCGGCGTACTGGAACCTGGTCTACCGGATCGATAACCTCGCGGTGAAGCGGCAGTCGCTCAAGCTCGCCCAGGACCTGTTGGACCAGACCCGCACGCGGGTCCGTATCGGCACCGCGGCTCCGATCGACATCGTGCAGTCCGAGGCGACGGTGGCGGCACGCGAGCAGGAGATCATCCTCGCCGAGAACCAGGTCGATGACGCAGCCGACCTGCTCAAGCAGCTCATGGGGTTCGAGAACACCGACGATTGGCAGAGCCGAATCGTCCCCACCGATGTGCTGGAGCTGCAGGCCGAGCAGGTATCGCTCGAGGCGGCGCTCGATCAAGCGTTGGCGCGGCGGGTCGAGCTACAGCAGAAGCAGCTCGAGACCGAGATCCGCGAGGTCGGCCTCCTGACCGCGCGCAACGCCGCCCTTCCAGCCCTCGGCGTGAACGTCAACTACGGGTACACGGGCGTCGACGGCACCCAGACGGTGCGCGACAGTTCCGGCAACGTCATTGCGGTCCATCGTGGCGGATGGGACGACGCGTTGCGGCAGGTGACGGACCTCGACTACCGGCAGTGGTCGGCCGGCTTCCAGTTCACGTACACGCTCGGTAACCACGATGCCAAAGCCCGCATGGCGCAGCGGCGGTACGAGCTGCGCTCGGCTCGGCAGAGCCTCGCCCTTCAACGCCAGGCGGTGATCGCCGACGTTCGTGCGGCGGTCCGCGGCCTGGAAGCCGGCGCGAAGTCGATCGCCGCCGCGATCAAGGCTCGTGAGCTGGCCGAACGGAACCTCGATGCCGAACAGAAGAAGTTCGCCAACGGCATGTCCACCAACTACCAGGTCCTGCAGATCCAGGAAGATCTGGCGGCGGCGCTGGCCTCCGAGCTGTACTCGAAGGTCGCCTTCCGAATCGCCCGAGTGCAGTACGAGGTGGCCATCGGCCGGTTGCCGGAGACCATGGGCGTGTCCATCGCCGACGACGCGCCCGAGGCCCCCAAGGTGACCCGGGAAGGGCCGAGCTGGCTCAAGTACGGCTCGTGGACCACGGACGCGGACCTGCAGCCTCGGGTTGGAGACGCTGGAAAGTAGTTGTGCAACCGCCCGGTTTCGGGTGGGCGGGGAGGACGAGAACGTGTTGATCGAGATCCGGGACCTCAGAAAGGTGTACGAGATGGGGGACACGCAGGTCCGAGCCCTGGACGGCGTGAGTGTCGACGTGGAAAGAGGTGACTTCCTGGCCATCATGGGGCCTTCGGGCTCCGGCAAGTCGACGCTCATGAACCTCATCGGCTGCCTCGACAGCCCGAGCTCGGGGACTTACCGACTCAACACCCAGGAGGTGTCCACCCTCGACGATGACGAGCTGGCACGCATCCGTAACCGTGAGATCGGCTTCGTCTTCCAAACCTTCAACTTGTTGGCGCGCACCTCGGCTCTCGAGAACGTCGAGGTTCCATTGATCTACGCCGGCGTCTCCCGCGCCGAGCGACAACGCAAGGCGAAGGAGATGCTCGAGCGCGTGGGCCTGGCTGACCGCATGCACCACCAACCCAGCGAGCTGTCGGGCGGTCAACGACAACGCGTAGCCGTGGCGAGGGCGCTGGTCAACAGCCCATCGATCCTGTTGGCTGACGAGCCCACGGGTAACCTCGACTCGAAGACCGGTGAAGAGATCATGGCGCTGTTCGCGCAGCTCAATCGGGAGGGCAACACGATCATCCTCGTGACCCACGAGGAAGACATTGCCGCCCATGCCCGCAAGCGCATCCGGCTACGCGACGGCAAGATCGTCGAGCAGAGCACACACGCCGGCAGGTAGGGCCTGTCGCGGGCCATCCCCTCCACGTAGGGGACTTTCGTGCGTCGGAGTGCGTTGATCGAACCGCGTTGCTTTGTCGTCCGTGACACACTGTGGGAGGAGGTGCCATTGGTCGAGCGGGTCGTCGTCGTGGGTTCCGGAATCGCCGGATTGACCTGTGCTCGCGCGCTCGCCGGACTGGTGAACGAAGTGCTCATGGTCTCCGCCGGGCACTGCGGGCGGGACGGAGCGAGCCACCGCCTGCACGGGATGGGACCGTTCATCCTCCTGGCTGCGCCCTGGGTGCGAGGTGACAGCCCCGAGCACTTCGCGAGCGAGCTCGAGCGGCGCGCGGAGGGGTTGGCCCGGCCCGAGCTGGCCGGCATCCTGGCCCAGGAGGCGCACTCCGCCGCCCGCGAGCTCATGGACTGGCTCGGGTTGCGCGTCATCGCCGAGGAGCCGATCCTGCTGCCCGGCGAGGAGCTGCCGAGGGGGATGGCGGTCCTGCCGGGGCGTCCTGGGGCGCTCATGGAGCCAGCGGTCGAGGCGTGCCGGCGGGCCGGGGTCCACCTTGTCGAGCAGACGCTCGCTGTCGGCCTCGTGCAGCAAGAAGAGAGAGTCACCGGTCTCGTGGTGATGAGTCGGGGGGACGCCGAGCCTCGGCTGATCGACGCCGCCGCGGTGGTGCTGGCGTGTGGCGGTCCTGCCGGAGCGTTTCCCGTGGCCACCGGCCCGCGCTGGTGTCGGGGCTCGGCGCTCGTGCTCGGGCAGCTCGCGGGCGCCGCCCTCCACCAGCCAGGGCTGCTCCAGGTGCTGCCGCTAACGGCCAGCCCGCCGGGCTTCTTCCTCTCGACCCGGGTGCTCGTCGAGGCGGAGCTGCGGGTGGACGGCAGACCGGCTTCGCACGACGGGACAGTTGGTGGTGTGCTCGCCGTGATGCGGGCCGCCTGGGCTGCCGGCCAGCGGACGACAGCCCGGCTGCAGGGGGCGGCGTATGCGACGCTACCACCCGGTTTCCCCCTGCGGGCGATCGCCCCTCCCGGACAGGAGATCGAGTTGGTTGTGGGCTGCCACCACGGGATCGGTGGGGTGGCGATCGACACCTGGGGGCGGACCTCGGTGCCGGGGCTTTACGCCTGCGGCGAGGCGGCGGGCGGCGTCCAGGGACGCCACCGGATGATGGGGACCGGGTTGCTCGAGGGGTACGTTTTCGGGCGTCGGGTCGCTCGAGCGGTCGCCCGTGATCTCCCGAAGATCGCTCCGGTGGGCGGGCCGCCACGCCGCTCGGTCGTGGCTCCGCTGGCCGGAGCTCCAGAGATCGAGCGCCGGCTCGATGCTCATGCCCAGCGGTGGTTGTCCGCGCCCCGAGCCCCTGCTACCCGACCCAGCATGGAATCAGAGACCACCTCCGGAGCCTTTGACGAGTACCTGGCTGCGATCCGCCATCGGACCCTGTCGATCCTTGCCAGGGTAGGGCGGGTATGATGGAGCGGGGGAGGGCACGATGGACGACACGGACGTGAAGGTGGCGCTGACACCCCGGGAGTGGAGCCTGGTCTCGAGCCTGAGGGACGTGCCGGAAGGAGAGCTGAAGGCGACGCTCGACGAGCTCATACCGAGGCTGGTGGCGTTCGTTCGCGAGCCAGGGTGCAGCCAGGTCCAGGCCGACGGCGTGCCGTGCCAGACCGCGGCTAACGATTGCGAGAGCTGCAGCCGCGTTCGTCAGGTCCTCGCCCGGATCTCCGCAGCGCTGCGGTCCGCCTGATAGACGGTGGTTGGTGGGGACCCGCTGGCGGCGGGTGCCGGCTGCCCCCTGGCTCGTCCGGGCGAGATGGACGCCCTGTGCAAACAGAAGTTGGGGTGACCGGTCGACCGTCATTGTCTTGCCGCACACTGCGGCCGCGGCAGCGTTCAGCTGGCCGGGAGAACGGACACCAGGGCGGCGAGAGCGGTTGCGGCGGGGTCCGGGTCGGCCTCGGCATCGACGATCATGACCTCGGTGGCCCCCAAAAGCTCGAGGAACGCCGGGATGAGCTGGCGGCGAACGGTCAGCACCGCGGCCCTTACCCGGGCCCGCTTCCAAGCCGACGCCACCGCCGGCCAGTGGCCCCCGCCGCGGAGCTCGACCGGACCGATTTCGTCAACGATCAGCACGGCGTCGCGCGGGGGCGCCGCGAGCGCCTGCCTGGCGAGGTCGAATCCCGCCCCGTCGAAGGTAAACGGTGTTCCGTGTTGGCCATGTTCGGCTGCCACCCGACGGCCGAGAGGAGCGCGAGCACCGGAACGAACGTCCACGATGTCGAACCCCACCTTGTTTCCGTCGCACCACAGTGGTGGCTGCAAGAACCCGAACACCGGAACCCCATGCGCCATGAGGGTTTCGACCAGCCGGGTCATGGCCGGTGTCTTCCCCGAGCCCGAGCGACCGGTCACCGCGACGACCTGCGGTGAGCCCGCAAGCGGCGATGGCGCCAAAGAAAGCTCGGTCCGGCCGCGGAGAGCCGCAGCCACCGCCGTCTCATCGGCCAACCGGCCGGCGTGGGCGAGAAGGGTCTCGGCAAGGGCCGGGAGGTCGGACCAGCGAGGGCGCCTTCGCCGCCGCCGCACCGCCAAGGCGATCCAGGCGTCCCGCCACGCTTCGGCCAGATGCGGCATGGTGTTGAGTGCCAGACCGCACACGAGGCCCAACCGCTGAAAGCCGAGGCGGGCCATGCCGCGGTGCCAGCTCTCGTGGTCGACGTGTCGGGCGGCCAGCGTCGTGACGACGACGAGCACGAGCAGCCGTAGCAGCATTGCCAGCCCGGCTCGCAGCCCGGCCGGGACGGTCCCCGCCCACGCCACGACCGCCGCCGTCACCCCTGACGCCAGCACCGCCACCAGCAGCGTCCGCCCCGTCCAAGCTCGGCGCAGCACCGCCGGCTCCAGCAGCAGCGCGGCGCCGGTAGCGATCACCAACGCAAGCCAGGGAGCCCCGGGCACCGGCACGAGCGCCAGCCCGAGCGCCGCTGCGGATAGCCCCAACGCCGAGGAGCGCTTCACGCCGCCCCCCTGACCCGAGCTACGACCCGGCCGGCGAGACGCCAAGCGAATGCTCCGACGAGGCCTCCGAGCAGTGCCGCGGCGCCGATGAGGGTTGCGATGATGGCACCGCTGGTCGCGCCTCGCCAGCCGAACGAGCCAGCGACCGTCCGCATCCCCCGATCGACAGCCTGCACCGCTTCCGGTCCCGCAAGCAAGGCACCCGAAAGCAGCGCCCACGACGGAGCCCAGGCCAGCGCTCCCGCTCCACCCAAGATCGCCGCCGGCAGACTGCTGCCAGCACCGGTGAAGGCGATCTCGACCATCGCCGCCTCAACCAGAATTCCCACCATCGGTCCCAGCAGCATCCCTCCCATGGAGAAGACTTTCAAAAACGCCACCACGACGCCCATCGCAAGGCTCTGTCCCACGGCCGGGTGGAGCCGCCGGGCAGTCACCAGGCACACCACGCCCAGGGCTGCCATGACCATGCCACCGAGAGGAACGTGGGCGGCGGATAACAAGACACCGAGCGAGAGCTCGGCAGCACCCCAAAGCCCGCCGAACAGCGCCGCGGTCGTCCACGCCCTGGCGTCGCCGCTCCTCATGGTCGGTGCTCGAGTTGCGCGTCGGTCAGGCGCAGCCGTCGGTGGGCGGCGGCAGCCAGGTCCTGCCGGTTGGACAGCATCAATACTGCGCCGCCGCGCTGGGTGCGCGAGTGGATCGAGCGGACGAGCTCCGCGACATCCTCACCGTCGAGCCCTGGCGCTGGCTCGTCCAGCACCAGCAGCGGCGCGTCGCTGGCCTCCAGGGCGGCCAGGAGGAGGCGTTGACGCTCGCCGCGAGAGAGCGTCCATGGCGACCGGGCGGCGAGCGGGGCAAGCCGGAAGCGATTCAACACCGCGCCGGCGTCACACGCATCGAGGCCGGCTAGGCGCACCTCGGCGAGCACGGTCGTAGCGAAGAGTTGGAGGTCGGGGTAGGGAAGGAGCAGGGCCACGTCTTCCGGCTGCCACAGTGCGGGCGATCCGGGGTGGAAGCGAGCCCCGGCCGAGAGCCCATGCCCGGCAAGTGCCCTCGCCAGTGACGACTTCCCCACGCCGTTGGATCCCTCGACGTGCACCACCTCGCCGGCCGCGACCCGAAGCTCGGCGCGGTCCAACAGGTGACGCCCGCCCCGCTGCAAGGAGGCGGAGGCAAGTGCGAGAACGGGCCGCCCATCGCCAGACGATGGCGGGGGAGCGAGGCGCGGTTCGCTCGGAGGTGGCGCCTCCCTCAACCGGCCGTCACGTAGCTCGAGCCAGCGGTCGACCGCAGCTGCGAGCCGCCAGCCGGCGTGCTCGGCGACGAGGGCACAGCCGGAGGCCGCCTTGACCGCGACCAACGCCTCGACCAGCCCGGCCTGCCCGTCGGGGTCAAGATGCGATGTCGGTTCGTCCAGGAGCACCGGCCGGGGTGCCGCCACGAGAACCGTGGCCAGCGCTACCCGCTGGCGTTCTCCGGACGAAAGCTCGACGATCGGCCTGTCACGAAGGCGGTCGATGCCAAGCGCCGACGCGACCAGGCGGGCCAGCTCCGGATCTGGGCGGTGCTGGCGTGTCGCTGCCATCCACTCGGAGGCGACCGTGGGCAGGAAGAGCTGTGCCTCGGGTCGATCCAGGCAGGTCGCCAGGTGGTAGGCGCGCTGCGTCGGGTCCAGGTCGCCGAGGTTCTCACCGCCCAGCCGCAGCTCGCCTCGGACCTCGCCCCCGAGGGCCCACGGCACGAGCCCAGCGACGGTGTGCAAAAGCACGCTCTTGCCGCTGCCAGAGCGTCCTCGAATCCCCACCACCTCGCCCGGGTACAGCTCGAGGCTCGCGTCCTGCAGGACCGGACGCAACCGTCCGCGCACCGACACTCGCAGCCTGGAAGCGACGAGAGCAGGCGTCATCCCACCCTCATTCTGCGGCCAGGACGTCCAAGTCGCCGGGCTCGAACGCGAGCCCGGCGCGCAGCCGTCTCGCCTCATCCCGCGGCATGGCGGCGAAGGTCGCGGTGGCCACCGCCACCAGCGTGCCGTCTGCGGCGCGTACTTCGCCGCTCGAGCGTACGTACGGTCCCCAGCCCTCGCCTTCCGCTCGGGCCGAGATCTCGAGTGGGTGACCCACGGTCGCCGGTTCCTTGAACCGCACTTGAAGCTCGCCGGTCACGCAGTACGAACCCATCCGCACGGCGCTGGCCCAGGCCATCGCCTCGTCGAGGAGGGCAGAGAGGAGGCCGCCGTGCATCCGGTTCTCGTACCCGAGGTGATGAGGTCCGGGAACGAACCGCCCCACGACCCTGGAGGCGTCGCTGTCCCACTCCCAGCGCACCGCGAGCGTTTGGGGGTTGACATTCGGATCGCCGCACACCGGGCATCCCGGGTAGGCGGGAAAGCGCTGGTTCATCTCCTTCTCCTGCACGGTTCGCGAGCCGCCGCTCGGGCACCGCCATCGAAGAATCCTAGGAGCCAAGCGAAGAAATGGGAAGGCCTGCCGTCATCTCCGGCCGGCTCCCTGGGGGCTGACTCGATGGGTGGGGTATCTGGCCGCTCGCATCGCTTCGGATGCCGATCAGCCCCCACCGCTCGCCGGGTCCGATCATGTGGAAGCTGGGCGTTTGAGGTGTCGTAGAATACCGACGGAGGTCCGATGCACCCGCTTTTGGTTCCCGGCTCATGGCTCGTGGAAGGGGACTACTTCCCGACCGGCAGAGCGCCGAACCGCGTCAAGGGCGTCACGGAGGTCCACTCTTCCGAGCAGTTTCCCGAGACCCTGCGGGTCGAAGGCGAGATCCGCGACACCGCCGATCCGGCTGCGAGGCCGGTGCGAAGCACCTTCCACGTCGATGTCGCCACCGCTCGCTCGGTCAGGTTTCGCATGGACTCCCTACCGCTGGGGACGGTTCTGGTCGGTAACGGTCAGTTCGATGCGACCACCTTGGTGCTGCGCTATGGCTCTCCCGACAAGCACATCATCGGCGTCGAGACCTACGTGGCAACGGCGCCCGGGGAGATGCGCACCAGCGGGGTGATGCTGGTCGACGGGGCACCGGTGACGATGTGGTTGGCCCGGCTCGAGCGGCTCCACGAGTGAGTCTCGCCCTCCCGCCGCTCGCATCCGGTGGTCGGTGAGCGGAGGCCTTGGAACCAGGCACACCTTTGGCGACCCGCCAGTTCGACATAGTGGAGGCACACGAAAGGCGTAGCCTGGGCTGTCCGCACCGGTCCTGAGGGTTTCTTTCGACCACCGATCACCGAGTCCCGAGCGCCGTCGCTGCGACAACCAATTGCTGACAGGGGCTACAATGCGGCATGCCCGAGCCGTTCGCCCATCTCCACCTGCACAGCCACTACTCCCTCCTCGACTCGACGATCCGCCCCAAAGCGCTGATGCGCCAGATCGCCTCGCTCGGCATGGGCGAGGTGGCTCTCACCGACCATGGGAACCTCTTTGGCGCGTATGAGTTCTACTCGGCGGCAAAGGCTGCCGGGTTGCGCGCTGTGCTCGGGTGCGAGGTATACGTCGCTCCCGGAAACCGGACCGACAAGACCCCGGCTCCTCACGGCGGCAAACCGTATACCCACCTCGTGCTGCTGGCCGAGAACCAGAAGGGCTGGCGGAACCTGATGGAGCTGGTGACCACCGCCTACCTCGAGGGCTTCTACCATCGTCCCCGCATCGACCGCGAGCTCCTGTCTCGGCACGCAGAGGGGCTCATCGGTCTCTCCGCCTGTTTGTCGGGAGAGATCTCGCAACGTATTCTCGATGACGATCTCAAAGGCGCCACGCACAGTGCCGAGGAGATGCGCGAGATTCTGGGCCGAGACAACTTCTTTCTCGAGATCCAGGACCACGGGTTGGCTCATGAGCAAACCAACCGCGAGGGGATGCAGGCGCTCGCCGAGGCGAGCGGCATCCCGATCGTCGCCACCAACGACTGCCACTTCCACGAACGCGCGGACGTCGACGCGCACCGGGTGCTGATCGGTATCGGGCAGAACAAGACGCTCTCCGAGCTGCGCTCTGACTATGCCTACAACGACGAGTTCTATGTCAAGTCACCGGCCGAGATGGAACAGCTTTTCGGGCCTTGGCCGGGAGCGCTGGCGCGCACCGTGGAGATCGCTCGCCGCTGCCATGTCAGCTTTCCCGCCGACGAGTTTCACCTGCCGCGCTTCCCCGTACCGGACAGCCGGCCACCTGCCACGTACCTCGAAGAGCTTGCTCAACAAGGACTCGTGTCGCGGCTTGGGGACCGCCGCCGGCGGCGACACAGCGAGAGCGAGTACTGGGCTCGCCTCGAGTTCGAGCTGGGCGTCATCGGCTCGATGGGCTTCCAGGGGTACTTCCTGATCGTCTGGGACTTCATCCGTTACGCCCGCGAGCATGCCATACCGGTGGGCCCCGGGCGCGGAAGCGCCGCCGGATCGCTGGCGGCGTATGCGCTGCGCATCACCGATATCGACCCGCTGGAGTACGACCTGCTCTTCGAGCGGTTCCTCAACCCCGACCGCATCTCGATGCCGGACATCGACATCGACTTCTGCCAGCGGGGCCGCGATGAGGTCATCGCCCACGTACGCCGGCTCTACGGCGAGGAGAACGTCTCGCAGATCGCCACCTTCAACGTGCTCCAGGCCCGCTCGTGCATCCGTGACGTTGGCAGGGTGATGGGAATGTCGTTCAGCGAGACCGATCGCATCGCCAAGCTGGTGCCGGAGACGCTCGGGATCACGCTCGACAACGCCGTCAAGGAGTCGCCTCGCCTCGCCGAGGCAATAGAGCTGAGCCCTGCGGTGAAAAGCTTATTCGAGGTCGGCAAGAAGCTCGAAGGGCTTTCGCGTCACTGCGGCGTGCACGCGGCCGGGGTGGTGATCGCTCCCCGGCCGGTACGCGAGATCGTACCGCTCTACCGCACGTCCCGGGATGAGGTGGTGACCCAGTTCGACAAAGACGTGATCGAGAAGCTCGGCCTCCTGAAGATGGACTTCCTGGGGCTCAAGACCTTGACGGTCATCGATGACTGCCTGGCCAGCCTGCGGGCAGCCGGCCTCGAAGCGCCCGATTTCAACCTCACCGAGCTCGACGACCCGGCCGTCTACGCTTTGTTCCGAGCCGGAGATACCGACGGGATCTTCCAGTTCGAGTCGGCGGGGATGCGCGACCTGCTGCGTTTGGTCCAGCCCAGCCGGTTCGAGGAGCTGGCAGCGTTGAACGCGCTGTACCGACCGGGCCCGATGCAGTGGACGAACGACTTTGCCGACCGCAAGCACGGACGCCAGAAGATCTCCTACCTGTTCCCCGAGCTGGAGGAGGTGCTGGGCGAGACGTACGGGGTGATCGTCTACCAGGAGCAGGTCATGCGCATCGCCCAGCGCATCGCCGGCTTTTCGATGGCGCGCGCCGACACCCTGCGCAAGGCTATGGGCAAGAAGCAGAAGGAGCTCATCGACGAGCAGGGGGGGCATTTCATCTCGGGTGGCGTCGCAAATGGCTTCCCGCGCGAGAAGGTCGAGGCGTTGTGGCGGATGATCGTGCCGTTCGCGCAGTACGGGTTCAACAAATCCCACTCCGTCGCCTACGCCTACCTGGCCTACCAGACCGCGTTCCTCAAGGCCCATTTTCGGGAGCACTTCTGGGCAGCGATGTTGTCGAGCGAGATCGCCAACACCGAAAAGCTAGCGGCCTACGTGTCGCTGCTGGTCAGCACCGGGGTGCGGGTTTTGGGACCGGACATCAACAGCTCGCAGGTGGCGTTCACCGTCGAGGGCACCGCCATCAGGGTCGGGCTCGGCGCGGTGAAGGGAGTGGGGGAGGCGGCGAGCCAAGCGGTCGTCCAGACCAGGTTGCAGAGTGGGCAGATCAGAAGCCTTCCGCAGCTCTTGCGTGCGCTGCCCGAGCGGGCCCTCAACCGCAAGGTGGTGGAGTGCCTGGTGCGCGCCGGCGTCTTCGACTCGATCCACCCACACCGTCGTGAGCTGCTGGGCAGCCTCGACAACCTGGTCGACCAGGCGAGCCGGCAGCGGCAGGCGATCGAGTCCGGACAGGGTTTCCTGTTCGGTTTTGACGACGACGAATGCCCAGCTGCAACCGCCGCAGCCACACCGCGAGCCGACCGCGAGACGCTCCTGCAAGGCGAACGAGAAACCCTCGGGTTCTACCTCTCGGGACATCCCCTCGATCGCTGGGAACGGGTGCTGCGCGACCTGAGGGCGATCAAGATCACCGACTTGCGGGAGCTGGCCGCGAGCGGAGCGGCGAGCGCCACGGTAGCCGGCCTGGTGAGTGGGCTCAAGGTGCGACCGATCAAGGACGGCCGTAACCAGGGTCGGCGCATGGCGTCGTTCACCCTCGAGGACCAGACGTCCTCGGTGCGGGTCGTGGCGTTCGCCGACGCGTTCGAGAAGGCCGAGCGGTTCCTGACGGACGGCGGCGCGTTGCTGGTGACAGCCACGCTGCGCTGCCAGGATGCGGAGCATGTGGAGCTCGGCCTCGAGGAAGTGGTGCCACTCGAAGGGATCGAGGCCCGCCGCGCGGCTGCCGTGCGAGTCGAGATCGACCTCGCTCGTCACGGCAGCGAGGCCGCGCTCGAGCGTCTCCACGAGCTCATCCTGAATCACGAGGGCAGGGTCTCGCTCCGGCTCCGGCTGCTGGGAGACGGGTGGCGCGCTGAGCTGGTGCCCAGCCGCGTGCTGGGAGTCAACCCCGAGACGCTCATTCCCGAGCTCAACGCGTTGCTCGGTCCCGGTCACACCGAGGTCCTCCTGGGCTGAGGCCGTCGCGCCTCCCTGCCGGTGTGGAGCCCGTGCCGGTCGTGGGCGCTGGCCGAAGCGCAACGATGAAAGGACGCCGGACGGCGGTGGGGCGCGCGTCGGAGCTTGCAAGAGCCCTACCGGTCGGGTAGGCTGTCCTGGTCCCGCGGCAATCCCGCGGCGCGTCGGAGGACAATGTGAACAAGGAACTGCTGTCGACCGCTGATCTGATCAGGCTGGAAGAGGCCCACGGCGCCCACAACTACCACCCTTTGGACGTAGTCATCAACCGCGCCCAAGGCGTATGGGTGTGGGACGTGGAGGGCAACAAGTACCTCGACTTTCTGGCTGCATACTCGGCGGTCAACCAGGGGCACTGTCACCCGAGGATCATCGCTGCGCTCAAGGAGCAGGCGGACAAGGTGACGCTCACCTCGCGCGCCTTCCGCAACGACCAGCTCGGGCCGCTGTGTGCGGAGATCACGCGCCTGTCCGGCTACAGCCGGTTCCTGCCCATGAACAGCGGGGCCGAGGCGGTCGAGACCGCGATCAAGGCGGCCCGCAAGTGGGCGTACAAGGTCAAGGGAGTCGCCGAGGACCGCGGCGAGATCATCGCCTTTTCCGGTAACTTCCACGGCCGGACAACGACCATCGTCAGCTTCTCGACCGATGAGCAGTACCGCGATGGTTTCGGGCCGTTCACGCCCGGGTTCCGCATCCTCCCGTACGGCGACATCGACGCGGTAACGAGGGCCATCAACGACGAGACAATCGCTGTCATCGTGGAGCCGATCCAGGGCGAAAGCGGGATCGTCTCGCCTGGACCGGGGTTCCTCGCCCGGCTGCGCGAGGTGACTGCCGCTCGTCAGGTGCTTTTGATGACCGACGAAATCCAATCGGGACTGGGCCGCACCGGCAAGCTGTTCTGCTACGAGCACGACGGCATCCGCCCCGACATCGTGATCATCGGCAAGGCTCTGGGCGGCGGCTGCCTACCGATCTCGGGCATCTTGGCGGACGATGAGGTCATGGGTGTGTTCAAGCCAGGCGACCACGGGTCCACTTTCGGCGGCAACCCGCTGGCGTGCGCGGTGGCACGGGTTGCGATGCGGGTTATCGTCGAGGAAGGCTTGATCGAGAACTCGGCGAAGCTCGGCGACTACTTCCTGAACCGGCTGCGCGAGATCTCGTCGCCTCACATCAAGGAGCTGCGCGGCAAGGGGCTGTGGATCGGCATCGAGCTCAAACCCGAAGCCGGCGGTGCCCGCCGTTTCTGCGAAGCGCTCATGAAGGAAGGGATGCTCTGCAAGGAGACCCATACGCATACGATTCGACTCGCTCCACCGCTCGTCATCAGCAAGGACGAGATCGATTGGGCTGTGGAGCGTCTGGCCAAGGTTCTCGCCATGGCGTGAGCGAGCTCGAACGCGTGCTCGACACCAGGCCCCGGTCCTCGGACCGGGGCATTTTTTTTGGTGCGCCCAACATGACCATCCCGAACCGCCGGATGCGGACCCGCATGTCCGGTGGTGTGGGAGCGGAGCAGCGGTCACCTACCGCCGGCCCCTATCCCGATTGGGTCTGTGGCAGCTTGGACGGGTCCGGAAGGGGGGGCTGCGCACCGGGCTACGAGGCGGCAGACGGCGATCGAGATGAGCCTTTGCGTCGTGCGTCACTTGTGATTCGGGTGTGAGGTGGGTGGGAGGAAGGCGTGGGTGGAATGTGCTTGACACAGGCGCCTGGTCGGACCAGATTACGTCGGACATTGTATTGGCGATAGGAGGTTTCCGGAGGTTCGGGTGCCGCTGGCTGGGGCACCGGGGAGGATCCGGCATGGTCATGGGCCTCGAGGTGGTGGTCGTGGTGGTGTGCCGGTCCAGGTTGAAGTAGGTGAGGCAGCACCGGTGTGCGGCCGGAGGTCGTTGGCCGAGGTTCTCGCAGCAGATGAGAGGCACTGGAGAGGAGGAGGCATGAGAGTGAGGTCGATGTGGTGCGCGCCGCGTGTGGCGCCGTGGGTTGGCGTGGCGGCAGCGACGTTGCTGGTTGTGCTGGGTGGTGCCGGGGCGGTGGTCGCGAGCGAGCCGGCAGGTGTACAGGTTGAGCAGCGCTTGCAGCAGCAGCTCGTGGTGGACGGTTTCGTGACGGCGGCCGACCATGTGTGGCCGTTGTGGGCGAAGATCGATGTCGGGCTGGGCGGTGCGGTGGTGGCGACGACCTACACATCGCCGTGGAACGGGTACTACGAGATCGAGCTGGCGAACGGTGCGACGTATGAGTTCACGGTGCACTCGATGTACGCCGGATACGTCGACGAGGTACGGTCGGTGACGGTGGCTTCGGCGGATCAGGTGCAGAGCTTCTCGCTTGCAGGCGCTCCTGGTAATCCGGCGTACGCCTACGTGCTCCAGGGTGGGATCAACGAGCAGTTCGAGGGCGACTTCCCGCCCGCCGGCTGGACGGTGAAGAACAACACTTCCGGCGCCGGCAACATCTGGAAGCGCAACGACGAGTGGGGGCGGGCCAACCTGACGGGTGGCACCGGCTACTGTGCCGCAGCCGACTCCGACATCGCCGGCTCCGGAGCGTTCGATACCGAGCTTTTGTCGCCGCTGATCGTGATGCCGGCGACGCCGCGCAACCTGGCGTTCAAGCATTACTTCCAGTACATCTATACGACTGACCGGGGGTACGTGGACGTCTCTACCAACGGTGGCAACACCTGGACCAACCTGCGCACCTTCTCGGCCCTGGACGCGGCCGAGCAGACGATCGACATGAGCGCCTATGCGGGCATGACCATCATGCTCCGCTGGAGGTACGTCACGGGGGGCTGGGCGTTCTACTGGCAGATCGACGACGTGCGGACACAGACCATCCCACCGCCGCCGCCCCCGCCGGTTCTGGCCGAGTCGTTCACGGGCACCACGTTCCCGCCGGCCGGGTGGGCTGTTTACGACCTCGGCGGCGGTGGCAACACGTGGGCCCGCAACGCCTCGACCTACCGCTCCAGCCCTGCCTCGGCGTGGCATTTCTGCTTTTCGGCCGGCATGCAGGACGGGTGGTTGGTGACGCCTGCCGTCACCATCCCGGCGGCCGGCGCCCCGCTGATCTTCTATGAGAGCATAGAAATGCCGGAGCGGTACTACAAGCACTCGCTGTGGGTGTGCACTGCAGGCTGCACCTCACCGCCGACCAACTTCACCCAGGTGCAGGCGTTCGGTTCGCCGACGGAGGAGTGGATGTGGCGGAAGCAGTCCGTGAGCCTCAACGCGTACGTGGGCCAGAGCATCTACCTCGCGTTCCGCTACGAGGGCGACAACGCTGACTGGTGGTTCCTCGACGACATCGAGATTTTGTCGGAGGCCCCGCCGCCGGTGGAAGTGGATACCCCGACGCTGGAGTGCGGCTCGGTGCCGGGGACGATGGTGGCCGGGTTCGTCACCGACGACAACACCACTTTGGGCGTCGTCGGTGCCAGTGTCGAGCGCGATCTTGGGGGTGTGGTCACGACCCTGGATGCGACCGGCAACCTGCCGGCTGGGTTCTACTACATG
>JAAYVZ010000146.1 GCA_012516935.1 Holophagae bacterium | reverse complement strand
GAGGGATGAGACCTGCCTCCCCTCCGCTCTCGCGGGGGCGAGGGATGAGACCTGCCTCCCCTCCGCTCT
This sequence comes from Holophagae bacterium, assembly GCA_012516935.1. Taxonomy (GTDB): domain Bacteria; phylum Acidobacteriota; class Thermoanaerobaculia; order Thermoanaerobaculales; family Thermoanaerobaculaceae; genus JAAYVZ01. The sequence continues at coordinate 3,399 of JAAYVZ010000146.1, read as the reverse complement.
CGCGGGGGCGAGGGATGAGACCCGCCTCTCCCCCGCTCTCGCGGGGGCGAGGGAGCAAGCGCGGAAATGTATCGACCTGCGAGCCGGGTGAGGGGTGTCCTGGCCGACGTCTCCTACCACACCCTGCGCCACGGCTTCGCCACAACGCACGATCGGTGGCTGCTGGGAGTCCGGGTCCCACCTGGCCTCTGCAACCGTGGAGTTCGTGGTCCCGAGATCGATGTCGAGCACGCACACTGGGCCGCGTTTGTCTACGAACCGGGAGCTGTCGAGGACAGCACGCCAGGACGCCATGAATCGTTCTCCGTTTCGGTTCCGCTCGACGCCTCCAAGGTGCCATTGGAACGCGGCCAGCGCGTCTCGTCTACCCGGACCCCGCTCGGACAGGCACGCCGGGGCGATCCCGTTCGCGAGCCGGAAGGTGCGCTCGATTACATCCTGGCTCACGCTGCTGGCAGCAGTCGCACCCGATTGGCCACGCCGGTCGTGAGCCGGCGGTCGGTACGTGCGAGCGAGCAGACGAGGAGGTGGAGATGGCGATCCGGATCGTGCGGCTGGGCAGCCCTGAAACGCCCGACGAAGGCCTGCGTGTGGGGACGGTGCGTCGCCCGCCACGCGGTCTGCCGAAAGCCGACTGGGCCCGGCGCGGCTTCCACGATCTGTGGCTGCCGGAGCTGGCGCCGTCGGAGATGCCGCTCGAGCAGGTACCGTAAGCGCACGACGAGAAGCTTCCGATTTGGAGGGACTTGGCGCATCTGCCCCGCAGACTGGGCGGGTGCGTGGCGCCTCGCCGATGACGGACCAACGCCACCCTGCGGGGCGGCAGCGGCGATGATCGGGCAGCGGGTCGAACCTTGACCGCTACCGCTTGACCAGCTCGACACGGCGGTTTTTCGCCCGCCCCTCCTCGCTGTCGTTAGAGGCAACGGGGGCGAGCGGACCAACGCCGAACGCCGCCAGGCGCGGCGCCGCCACCCCGTGCGTGCCGACGAGCGCCGCAACGACCGCCGCCGCCCGCTGCTCCGACAGCGTTCGGTTGTGGGCGAGGTCACCGGTCATATCGGTGTGGCCCACCACCAGCAGCTTGAGGTCCGGCGAGGCTGCGAGCAGTGCCGCGATCTCCTTGATCACCGCTGCGGACTCGGGCTTGAGCGTGGCCTTGTCGGTGTCGAAAGTGATCCCGTAGACCACCGCGCGGCCGGTGCTGCGGATGTCCGCGCGCCAAGCAGCGGCGTCGGCGACCACGTCCTGCTTCATTCCCGCCTTCTCGACGACCCACAGGGTGTACTGCGAGGTGATGTACGCATCCACGTGCACCCACACCTCGCGGCCATCCCTGGCGAGCTTGAGATACGAGCTGCCGTCGGCGTCGCTCGTCAGTACCGTGCCGCCGATCTTTGCGAGCGCGTTCTCGTAGTTGCGCAGGATCTGTAGCCGGCTCGGCTCCTTGGCACCGGGCTGCGTGCTGTACAGGATGCGGGTCAGCCGGCCCTCGACCTGGATCTCCTTACCGCTCACGAGAAACGCGTGGCTAGCAAACTCCGACTGCTCGTACTGTGAGATGTAATACCCCGGCATGCGGCTCAGCAGCGGGTGGTCCTTGCTGCCCTCCACGTCCTGCTCCTGCGCCAACACCGCAAGCGGAACCATCGTGATTGCGACAAGCGTGGCAAACCTGCGAAGCTCCAAAAAACACCTCCCACTAAACAGCCGCGAATGTTAGCACGGTGGAGATGCCGACGATCGAGCAGGCCTGGATCACGGCCGGGGATCAACGGGAATCGGAAGGAACCGAGCTCGGTTGGTGACAGCACCCCGGTCCCGGACCCTCCCCAGAACCGCAGGGTGCCCCCACGGTACCTGCAGCCGCTCTTCCACGAGCACGCTCGCTGGGACCCGTCACTCAGGCTGTTCCCACCTTCTCCTGGGCATCCCCGAGCGTGGCGGGCGTGCGACCAACCTCACCGCGACCGCGCGCTCCCGGCGCCGTGGCGGCTGACCCGCCGTGCGGAGGACCCGAGGCGCTCCGCTATCGGGCTGTTACGGCGTGGTGACAGCAGCTGCCCACGGGCTTCGCTGCCGGAGACCAGGCGGCGATCAGCTCGTCGGCCAGGGCGTGGTAGCGCTCGTGCTCGCCGGCGCCCATGACGTTGGCCTCGAACGCATCGAAGTCGCGCGCCAGCGTCACGAGCCGATCGGGCGACAGCGCTTGCATCGCCATCGGATAAAGGATCTCGTCCTCTTTCCGGATGTGGGCCCGAAGCAAGGGGATGAACGCTCCGGCGTGGCTGCCGACCTTTCTCCGCTCCTCGTCCGTGAGTGGCCCTTCGCCCTCACCGATGGCGCTCAGGACCCGGGTGTGCTCGCGCCCCAGCTCATGCTCATCGAGCATGACGGCGATCGGACCGTGATCGCGCGGGAACCCCAGCTCGACCATGAGGGCGAACAGGCGGTCCTCTTCTTTGCCGTGGTGGCAGCGGTCGACGAAGTTGCGGAAGAACGCCGCGAAGCCACGGATTGTGGCGCGCGTCACCTCGCCGTTGGATGCGAGCTGCGAAGTGCACCGTTCGAAGGCGTCGAGCACCTGCTCGATGACGCGATGCTCGTGCATGAGGGTGGTGATGGCTTCTGGCTGGCTGACGTTCATGACTGACTCCTCTCTCATCCGCTCTCTGGATGCCGTACTCCATTGAGTGAAGACACGTGGACCGGACGGGGCCCGCTCACCGCTATCCCTTTTGCCCCAGGTCGCCGATCGTGACTGTTGTCAACATCGCCTGATACTCACGCCGTACGCGGTCCCACCAGTGGTGCAGCGGGCACGGGTGCTCGGCGTCGCACGCCTGCAGCTCGAACACGCAACGGCCGTTGTCAGCCTTGCCGTCGAACACCTCCACGACCTCACCGATCGGCGTACCCAGCGTCCGGCGCTCGACGAGGAACCCTCCTCCCCAGCCCTTCTGGCTTTGGACGAGCCCCCGCTTGCGGAGCTGGTTGAGGATCTTCGAGAGGTAGTTGGCGGGAATTCCGGTCTCGGCGGCAATGTCCTTGCCCAGCGCCCACCGCTCGGGTTTCGCAGCGAGTAACCCCAGTATTCTCAGTGCATAGCGGGCGGTTTGCGAGATCACGTCAACACCTTTCAGCATGATTATATGTTTTGAGTCTTCGGGTGTCAAGGATCGGCATCGTCGGGGTCACGGGGGCTCACCGTGCCACGCGGCGGCAGCCGGCCTCAGCGCCGACCCCGAGGCAACGTGCATGCCTGTTGCCTCACGAAAGAATCTACGCGAGAGAGTAATCGTTGCCTCATGAAAAATCTACGCGAAGTGAGCGAGGAGATCGTTGTGTAGGAGTCGTCGGGGCTGTGGAATCTGTGGGAATCCTGCGGGAGGGGGGTGG
>JAAYVZ010000024.1 GCA_012516935.1 Holophagae bacterium | reverse complement strand
AGAGCGGGTCGACTCCGCCTCCTGCGTCGAGTGTCACGACGCGAGCGAGCACGGCATCGACTTCGCCGAGGAGCTGTCGCGCTCGATCCACGACGGCCTCGAGTGCCTCGACTGCCACGTGCACCAGAACGTCGTGCCGCACCCGGAGATCCCCAAAGCGCAGTGCAACGTCTGTGACGGCTGCCGCTCCTGCCACACGGATGTCGCCGAGACGTACCAGGTGCACGGCCGCTCGCGGATCGGGGTCGGCGAGGACATCCCGCACTGTTCGGACTGCCACGGGAGTCACGACATCCTGCCGTCGTCGTCCAACCGGTCGAAGACCCACCCCGCGAACCTGCCCGAGACCTGCGGCAACTGCCACAGCAACCTCGACCTGACCACGAAGTACGAGCTCCTCTTCCACAACCCGATCGAGGTCTTCAGCTCGAGCGTCCACGGCAAGGCCGTGCAGGGCGGCGTCTCGGTGGCCGCTACCTGCAAGGACTGCCACTCGACCGGCGACACCTCGCACCGGATCCTGCCTCCCGGCGATCCCGAGTCGAGCATTCACCATTTCAACATTCCGAAGACCTGCGGCAAGTGTCACGGGAAGGTGGAGAACGAGTACTGGGAGGGGATCCACGGCAAGCTCGTGGCTCGCGGCGAGGTCGACGCGCCGATCTGCACCCGCTGCCACGGCGAACACGGCATCCTCTCGCCGAGCGATCCGCGCTCTCCGGTTTCGAAGGCCCGGGTGGCCGAACAGACCTGCTCGCCCTGCCACGAGTCGGCCGTGCTCAACGAGAAGTACAACATCCCGAGCGGCCGCCTCACCACCTTCATCGACAGCTACCACGGTCTGAAGACCAAGGCCGGCGATGCCCGCGTCGCCAACTGCGCCTCCTGCCACGGAGTCCACCGGATCCTGCCCTCGAGCGACCCGAGCTCCACGATTCACCCTAACAACCTGCGGAAAACCTGCGGCACCTGCCACCCGAACATCTCCGAGCGGATGGTCGGCACCCCGATCCACGGAGTGAGCGGAGCGGGGCTGCGCACCGCGGTCGCGGACATCGTCGAGAACATCTACATCGTCGCGATCGTGGTGATCATCGGGCTGATGGCACTCCACTGGCTGCTCGATCTCGGCCGCCAGCTCATCCTCCTGCTGCGCCAGCGTCCGCAGGTCCGCCGGATGACCACCGGAGAGGTCTGGCAGCACCTCTTCCTCGCCGTCACCTTCACCGTCCTCGTGATCTCCGGTTTCGCCCTCCGCTTCGACCAGAGCTTCGTCTCCCGGTTCTTCTTCGGCTGGGAAGGGGGGTTCCAGCTACGCGGCATCGTCCACCGCGTCGCGGCTACGCTGTTCATGGGCACCGTCGTCTGGCACCTCGTCTTCATGCTCACCCGCCGTGGCCGCGGGTTCGTCCGCGACATGCTGCCCCGCTGGCTGGACTTCCGCTTCTTCTGGCAGCGCACCCTTTACAACCTGGGCCGTGGCGAAGAGGTCGGTTGCCAGCAGCGGTTCAACTACGTCGAAAAGGCGGAGTACTGGGCGCTCGTCTGGGGCACGATCGTGATGGTCGCCACCGGCCTCATGCTCTGGTTCGACAACTGGTTCATGCAGTACCTCCCGAAGGGCGCCCTCGACATCGCGCTGGTTGTCCACTACTGGGAAGCCTGGCTCGCCACCCTCGCGATCCTCGTCTGGCACTTCTACTCGGTGGTCTACAACCCGCACGTCTACCCGATGAACCCGAGCTGGCTCACCGGTACGATGCCCGAGGCGATGTACCGCCATGAACACCCCGGCTACCTCGAGCAGGCCAAGCGCGAGACCGAGGAGCACCTGCAGCGCGCCGTCCGGAGAGTGCGGTCCGATTCGGAACCGGAGGCGAAGGAGACGAACGAGGAGGCTCCCGAAGGGTAGGCGCAGCGGGGGCGTCGCCCGAGTGAGGAGATCGCTCCATCGCCGCTGGTCCACGAGGGTCGATCTGCGGTAGTGCCAGCACCGCTCTGCCAGCACGAAGGAGAGCCTCCCTGAGCGACCAGCATCCCGACGGACCCCGGCAGCTTCCGCCGCCCGACGAGCCCGCGTCCCGACGGCTGCACCTGGCACTCTGCGTGGCTCGACACCTACGACAGGGGCGTGTAGGAGCAGATTTCCGTGAAACAGGGCACCTCGACGACGTCGTTGTCTGCTGCCGCGGCGGCGGTGAGGGAAGAGCTCCGGCAGCAGCGGCAAGCGGGAGACTGATCGATGTCCGAGAGGCGTGATCCGCGGCGGGGCCGGTGGGTTCGGGTGGCACTGTTTGCCTTCGGGAGGTGTCTGATCGTGGCGCTGGCGGGCGTGGGGCTGCTGCTCTCGATCGTCGGCCGGCCAGTGGCGTTCTACATCCCCTTCGACAACGGGCCGGATGAGCCAAACAACATGTTGGTGTTCCTCCCGCTGGTCAGGCCACAGCAGCAATGGGCACTGGCCGAGCTGGAGCGCGCGGTCTTCTACGAGACGGGCCGCATCCGCTCCCGCCGGATCAGGTACCCCAACCGCTTCTGGCTGACGGCGCGCAAGGCGATACGCATCCACCAGGGCGAGTGCTTCGAGCGTACGACAATCGCGCTCGACATGGCCTTGCGGCACGGCTTCGACGCCGAGCCGAAGCTCGTCACCATCGACGATGGCAAGGAGGAGCGCTTCCACGCGCTGCTGACCGTCCGGACCGGCGAGCGGGTGCTCTACCTGGAACCGTCGCGCGGGGTCGTGGCCAGCAGTCCACAGGGCTACTTCGAGTTCCTGCGCCGGCACGGCGAGGCGGACCTGCGGGCGATCCGCATTTTTCCCTTCGAGAAGCGCTCGCTCCCCAAGCTGATCTTCACAGCCCGCGGCGAGAGGGAAGAGGAACGGGACCGCCTCCGGCCCGAAGCGGTTGTCACCGCGGCCGAGGGAGCCAGCTGAGCAACGGCAGGCATTCGGGGGAACGCTGTGCCCCCAGGTAGTCGTGGTTGAGCGCTGGGAGGAAGGGACTCTTGGGCGATTCATCACCGGCGGTGTCGCACGCCGCGGTCCCGCCCCGGGGTGGGCCTTCCGTGACAACGTGGCGGGGTGCGGTGGAAGGGCGCCACGACTTGTCCGACCGAGCCCACGGGCCATCCGACATCGACCCGCTCGCCAACAGCGAAAAACGGCGGCTCCATCGAGTGGCAGTACGCGACGACGGTGGCCGTCAGGCCGGAGCCCATTCGGATGTCGAGACCGTGAAAGTAGGGGTCCAGGTGGTTGTCGGGCGAGCGGGGGCCATGCCCGGTGCAGTGCCTCCCATCGGTCGACCATCGGTCGTGTGTTGCCGATGTCCCCGGTCTATGCCCGGGGGAACCACCGAGCGACCGCTCGCCTTGCGTCACCGACCGAACACGCTCACCGCCACTGGGCGGGAGCGCGTCGCGCCGGAGACGACCTCGAAGCGATGGGCGCCGGGAGCGAGCTCCCAGCGCGCCGTAAACGGCGCACCGACGCGGACGAGTGGCTCGCCGTCGACGAGCCAGGTCACCTCGGCTGGGTTGCCCGGAACGGTGCAGCGCAGCTCGAGGCTCTGGTAGCGGCGGGGCAGGTCGGGAGAGAGGACAAAAGCGTCGCCGTCGGCCGGGGTTAGCACGGCCAGCACCTCGTCGCGGCGGGAAGAGGTCGGGTCGGTGATCCGGGTGGTCGGCTCGAGTAACCCCTCGCCCGCTGCCCAGTCGCGGTAGACGCTGGGCCAGCGCACGGCCACGCGCCCGTCGGCCGTAGGCACGTGCCAGTCGCACTTCTGGCGGGGCGCCTGCTCGTCGAGCAGGAGCTCGCGCATGGCCCGTGGACAGCTCGGGGCAGGCGACAGACCCGACAGTGCGCACACCTCAACCTCGCGGAGCGAGGCAGGACGGGGTCCCAGGGTGTCCCGCGTGGAAAGGTCGAGGCCCGGCCGCTCCAGCTCGGCCCAGGCGAGCATGACCTCGCGCCACACCGCCCCGGCACCGCTGACTCCCGATACGTTGCCCATCGGCGAACGGTCGAAGTTGCCGGCCCAGACGCCGACCACCACCTCGCGGGTGCCGCCGATACACCAGTTGTCGCGGAACCCCTCGCTCGTGCCGGTCTTGACCGCGGCAGCGAACGGCAGTCGCAGCACGCTCCACAGCCCGAACGCCGGGGCGCGAGCCTCGGGGTCGGCGAGAATGTCCACTACCTGCGCCGCAGCCTCGGCCGAGCAGACGCGCACCGGTGCCGCCCGCTCGGGGCGTCGCAGCACCCGGCCGTCGGCGTCCAGGACGGCGCGCCATGCCGCTGGCCGGACGAACTCGCCACCTCTCAGCAACGCCCCGAAGGCCGAGGTGAGCTCCGACAGTCGCACCTCGCCAGCGCCCAGCGTGAGCCCGAGCCCCCAGCGCTCGGTGCTGTCGCCGAGGCTCGAGATGCCAGCCCGGCGTAGCAGATCGCACAGCGCCTCTGGACCCACGTGCTGCAGCGCCAGCACCGCTGGGACGTTGACCGAGCAGGCGAGCGCCGAGCGGGCGGTCAGCGGACCGTGAAAGCGCTGGTCGTAGTTGCGTGGCGTCCACGTCCCGGCAGCCCACGTGAAGCTCGTCGGAATGTCGGCCAGCACCGTGGCCGGTGAGAACCCGGTGTCGAACGCGGCAGCATAGGTGAACGGCTTGAGTGCCGAGCCTGGCTGCCGGAGCGCCCGCGCCCCGTCGAGCTGCCCGTCGGGCGCGCTCCAGAACCCACCCGAGCCCTCCCAGGCGAGCCACTCGCCGCGCGCGAGGTCGGCGACGACCACCGCCATCGAGCGCCCACCGGAGGCGGTCAGTGCCCCCAGGTGGCGGGCGACGATGCGCTCGACGCGCGCCTGCAGCACGGGCTCGAGGGAGGTCACCACCCGAGTCGTGCCGGCCTCGAGCGGGCCGATCTCCGCCCCGACACGCGCCAGGAAGTGGGGGGCCGCATAGCGTAGCGGATCGGTGGCCAGCACCACCGGCTCGGCTCGCGAGGCGGAGAGTGCGGTCGCGTCGAGCCAACCCAGCGCGTGCATGCGGCCGAGGACAGCGTCGCGCCGCCCGCGCAGCGTTGCGAGGTCGCGCCACGGGTTATCGCGCGAGGGGGCACGGGGTATGGCGGCCAGCAGTGCCGCCTCGGCCGGCGAAAGCTGCGCCGCCGGCTTGCCGAAATAGACGCGCGCGCCCGCCTCGAATCCCTCGAGGCGGTTGCCCATCGGCGCCCGCGACAAGTACGCGGCGAGGATCTCGCGCTTGTCGTATGTCCACTCGAGGCGCGCTGCGAGCGCCATCTGGGCGAGTTTGGCGCCGAGCGTGCGGGGCCGCGGATCGAGCAGCCGAGCGAGCTGCATCGTCAACGTGGAGCCTCCCGAGACCACCCGCCGCGCCCGCAGGTCCTGCCATGCCGCCCGGGCGAGCGCCAGCGGGTCCACCCCTGGGTGGCGGAAGAAACGGTGGTCCTCGGCCGCCAGCACCGCGTGCACGAGGTGCTGGCTCACCCGGTCGGGGTCGGTCGGCAGTCGCCGGACCCCGTCGCCATCGGCGTCGATCCGCAGCAGACCGCCGTAGCGGTCGGTGAAGGCCACGGCCTGACGGGAGTCGGGTAACAAGGGACGGGGAGCAGGAGGCAGCAGGACGCCGAGACCTACGGCAATCACCGCCACCAGCGGTAGCAACACGAGCCCAACCCGGAAACGCCGCAGCTCGGCACCTCGCCGGGCCGTTGCCGCCTTTGCGGATCGCCCGCTGGTCGCCGCCTCGGGCGGCGGCAGCGGGTCTTCGCCACCCTCTCCCCGCTGCGCGGGGCGAGGGGGTTCGTTCCCTCGCCCCCGCGGTAGCGGGGGAGAGGGGTAGGGGTGAGGGGGTGCCTTTCCACCCTCTTCCCACGCTGTGGGGCGCAAGGTCGGGGCCAGTACCTTTGACCCCTCACCCGGCTCGCTGCGCTCGCCACCCTCTCCCCGCTGCGCGGGGCGAGGGGAGGAGGGGTACGACGGCGGCGAGTCCGGTCCGGCAGACACCTCGCTCATCTTCCCGGCTGGAGGACCTCGAACGTCGCCCCGGAGGTGGCGCCGAACACCTCCGGCTCGTACATCTGCTCGGCTCGCGCCGGAGCGAGCAGGAAGGTTCCGGTCGTGGTGGCGCGGCAGCGCACCTTGGTGGTCGTGGTGCCGGCGGGGAGCTGCGTGGCGTAGAGCATGACCCGGTCGTCACGCAGCTCGACGTGGTCGAACCCCGGAACCCACCAGAACCCCCACCCGGACTCGGCCTCGTCCTGGCCGCTCCACTCGCTGTCGGTGGCGGACTCGACGCGGCGCGCGGTCGTCGCCAGCTCCGGGTCGAGCGCCTCGAGCCCGGCCGGCAGCGGTACCTCGACCGCCACGAACCGGCGCGTGGCTGGGCAGTTGACGGCGATCTCGAGCAGCACCTCCTCACCGGCCGGCACGCCGGCGGTGGGTGTGCCGCGGATGTCCACCAGGGTGCGCGTGACCTCGAGCCCCTGCGTGATCGGCGGCCGCGACCCGCGCGGTGTGTAGCGCAGCATCGCCGCGGCGTGCACCTCGCCGCCCTCCGTACGCACGACCAGCGGCAGCGGCTGCCCGCCGGCCTTCTGCGCCCTGGCCTGCAGGTCGGCCATCGGCACCGACACCTCCACCGGCGCGCTCGTCGCCACCAGCGAGGTGCGCAGCAACCGGTCACTGCCGAGCTCGGCAGCGATCGCCCTCGTCCCGCCGGGACCGCCCTTGCGGTCCTGCCAGAAGGCGAGCGCCTGCAGCATCCACGCCACATCGTGCGGGGACCGGTAGCGGTCCCGACCCAGGTGGTCGACGAGCCCGCGTACCAGCCGGTCAGCTACCGGGTCCGAGGCCGACTGCGCGGCCAGCGCCATGAGCGCCGAGGCCGAGCCGCGCGGCTCGGAGGCCCAGACGAAGAACCCCCATTCGGGGAGTGGCTCGGCAAGCCGCGCCACCCGTGCCTCCACCGCCAGCCGGTTGCGGAGCTCGGCAGTGAGGATGGGGACGCGCGGGTCGCTGGGTGCCTGGGTGGCGATCATCGCGGCGAGCAGTGCCCGTCCCCAAGCCGTGGCGTGGGTGCGCTTTCCGAACAGCCCCTGGAGATAGGCCGGCTGGGGCTTGCCGAGCGCCGCCAAAGCATGGGCGGCGAGCAGCCGCGCCGTCCAGCCGTGCCCGGACCCGCCGGCCCAATCGTCGCGGCGCAGCAGCCCCGAAAGGTAGTCAGCGGCGCGACCGACCGTGCCCTCGTCGACCGTCGCGCCAGCGCGCTTCGCCTCGGCCAGCGCCCAGGCTACGTGAGCTGACAGCTCCGGATACGAGGCCGAGCCGGTCGGCCAAAACGCGAACCCGCCGTCACCGCGCTGGCAGGCCTGCAGCCGGCCCACGGCAGCCTGCAGCCAGGTCGCACGGTCCTTGCCTTTGATCTGGGCCGGCGCCAGCCCGCCGCCGATGCGCGCCGCTGCCGAAAGCCCCAACACCTGCGAGGAGATCTGCTCGGTGCATTCGTGCGGATAGTCAGCCAGGAAGTCGACGGCGGCGCCGGCCTCGACGACGAGCGAGGCCGCTACCTTGAGCTCGAGACCGCCAGCCGACGCGAAGACGTCGGCTGGGACCGCGACCTTCTCCTCGGCTCGGTCGGTCACCGCGAAGAACGTGCCGACGCTCTCCGACGGTGCCACTGCCACCACCGGCAGCGGGATCTCGAAGGCGTCGCTCTCGGGTGTCGGTTTCGGGGAGCTCGCTCGGAACAGCAGCTTCGCGGTGCCGGGCGCGACGCCGACGAGGCCGAACCCCACCTCGGCGGAGCCGCCTCCGGGCACGGTCACGACCCGTGTCGGGGTGCCGCGCAGGGTCAGAGGTCCGCCCGGCGGCAGCTCGAGCGTCACCTCGACCTCGCGTGTCTCACGGGTACGGTTGCGCACCAGCACTCCGGCTCGGGCTTTGTCCTCCGGGCGCAGGAAGCGTGGCAGCGCCGGCTCGAGCCCGAGCGGCTTGGTGACGACCACCTCGCTTTCTCCGGCGCCGAACTCGTCGCGCCCAGCGGTGGCCACGGCCATGAGCCGGTACGTGGTGAGCGAATCGGGGAGGGCGAACGACACGGTAGCGCGCCCCTGCGCATCGGTCACCACGTCGCCGCGCCACACGGCGAGCGCCCGGAAATCCTGGCGCACCTGCATCGCCGCCGCCTCGTACCCGCCGCCCCCGCCCGCCTTGTCACCTTTGGTGCCGTACGAGCGCCGGCCCACGAGGCGCGACCGCGACTCGGCGGTCGCCACGCCGAGGCCACGCTCCTGGTACAGCGCCTGGAAGAGGTCGGGGGTGCGGTACGCGGTGAGGTCGAGCACGCCGGCGTCCACCGCCCACACCGTCACCCCGGCTTGTCTCGGCCCGCCCGTTTCGCCGGCCACCGTGACCACTGCGGTGGCGGTTTGCCCCGGGCGGTACTCGGGTTTCTCGGCCTTGACCGCGACCTGCAGCCGCCGTCCCTCGGGCGGGACCGAGATCGCGCAGGCGCCGATCCGGTACGCTGGCCGGCCCGGGTCAACGAGCTCCGGGTCGGGTGGCGCCTCGACCCGCCCACGCAGCAGCACCGCGGACACGAACACGTTGGGGATGTGCTCGGCGGTGATCGGGATCTCGAGCACCGGCATGGTGCCGGAGAGCTCCATGACCCGCGCCTCGAGCACCCCAGCGCGCTCGACGGTGACCAGCGCCGTGACCTTCTCCCACGGCGACTTCACCAGCACGCGGGCGGTCTCGCCGGGCTTGACGGTAGGGCGCTCGGCCACCAGCTCGATGCGGTTTTCCTGGTCCATGCGCCACGGTGTGTACCCAGCGCCGAACACGTAGAAGTCGGTCGACGAGACGACCTTGTTGCCGCGGCCGTCGACGGCCTCGGCGACGAGTGCGTACTCACCGCTCTCGGTGAGCTCGAAGCGCACCGGCACCGGCTCGGCGGCACTCGTCATCGCCTGCTCGCTGATCACGGTTTGAATGGCCCGCGACTCGAAGATGTAGCGGCCGGAGACCTCGCGCCGGCGCACCGACTCCCAGTGCCGTCGCACCAACTTCACGTTGACGGCCAGGCCTGGCTTCGCCGCGCCGTCCGGTGTCAGCACGGCGATCGTCGACACCACGCCCTTGGTGGCCTGAATGAAGTAGCCGGGTCGCTTGATGCCGACCACCACCTCGCCGGGCAGAACGAGCAGCGAGGCCCGCGCGGCCGAGCTCTGGCGGTCGAGGTCGGTGACCTCCCCCTCCACCTGCAGCCGCGTCGGCCAGCCGTCCTTCGCCTCGAGGCGCGGCAGCGTCACCGGGAACGCACCTCCGCGGTCGAGCTCACCGCGTCCCTCGGCCACCGTCGTGATCTCTTCGTGCTCGAAAAAGTCGACGAACGCTGCAGGCATCCACTCGAACTCCGCCCACCGGCGGCCCGCCGGCTCGAAGCTCCCGCGCTCGGCGCGCACCGCCCACTGGACCTTGGCGCCGGCCATCACGCCCCCGGCCAGCAACGTCCCTTCGACCTTGGCGGCCAGCGGGTCGCCGGCGATCAGGCGCTCGCCGCGCACCTCGGTGCGCACCCGGAACTTGGGCCGCCGAAACTCGGCAACCCGGAAGCTGCCGCCCAGCGTCCAGGTGTCGTCGCCGACCCAGCTGCGGTTTGTGCGGTCGAACTTCGGCCCGACCACGACCGTCCACTCGCCGAGCGCCGCCCCTTCGGGCACCGCCACCTCGGTCTCGACAGCGCCCCAGCGGTCGGGTGCGACATCGGCCACCTGTACCGAGCTGCCTTCCGGGTCGAAAAGGACCATCGACAGCGAGCCCTCGGCCGGGAGTGCCAGCGCTCGCTCCTCTTGCCGGCGCACCACGGCCTTGACGTGGAGGCGCTCGCCCGGCCGCACGACGCCGCGGTCCGGCCATACGAGCCCTGCCACCGGCGGGCGGTCGGCGTAGTCGACCGGGAGGTTGAAGTCCCACCCACGGTGCCCCTCGTACCACTGCGTCTTGGCGTACGCGAGGTCCTCGCCGACCCGCGCCGTGACGACGACGATATGCTCACCGCTCACCTCGGCTCCGGTGCGGGCGAGCCCTCTGGCGTCGGTGTGCCCCCGCCACACCACCCGGTTGTCGCGATCGCGCACCACGACCTCGGCCCCCTCCACCGGTGTCGCGTCGGCCAGCCGTGTGACCCAAGCAAGGATCCCTTCGTGGCGCGAGGATTTGACGGTGAGCCCGAGCGAGGTCACCTGGGTGAGACAGGTCCGCGGCTGGCGCAACCATCGCGCCTCGCTGGCCCCGTACTCGCTGCCGGGAACCACCGCTTCGACCACCAGCTCGGACCGCACGATCCCCGGCTTGCCCTCGAGGGCCGGGCCGAGGTCGACGGGAGTGAGCCCGCCAACGTCCGGTTTCATCGGCAGCTTCACCGTCTCACCCTCGGGCATCGCCAAGGCCGGCGCGGTGTCGCGGCGGACGAGCAGTGGCACCAGCTCCTCCTCGCTCACCCGCCGCTGGCGGAGACGGTAGGCCTGCACGTTGACGCTTCGGAGCGGCAGCAGGTGCGGGCCGTCCCACTCGACCACGCCGTCGCCCTCGACGAGGTAGAGGAACGGAGGCCGGTGGCCGGTGCGCAGGCTGCTACACCACTCGAACCCGAGCCTCTGCCCCAACGTGTCTTTGGCGTCGGGACCGAGGCACACCTCGGTCTCCTGGCCGCCGGCCAGCCCCAGAATCCACAGGCGGAGGTCGGTCGACGCGTAATCCCACCACCAGGCGTCGGTCTGCTCGGGGAGCTGCAGCCACTTCTCCTGCCCCTTGACGCGGTACCGCAGGTGTGGCGCAAGGTCCTGCCAGGTGGCCGGCGTCGACAGCTCGAGCTCGACCGACTGCGGGTCGAACCCCTGGTCGCCGGCGACGCGGCGGCCGGTGAATCGGCGGGGCACGAACGGCCACGGGGTGCGGAAGCTCTCCTGCGTCACCGCAGTCGACAGCTCCGGCCCTTCGAGCGAGCGCAGCCCTGCGCCGACCTTGACGAGCAGCGTCGCCGAGCCCGGCCACGCGCCTTCCGGCTTCAGGCTGAAGACCTGCTGCGGCTTTTCCGCGTCGGGCTCGATCCGGACCTTCGGCCGCCCGGGGGTGGCGCCGCGCGCCGCTTCGAGCAGCTTCTTCCAGGCAGCGGCGTACTCTGGCTGCTCGCGTTCCCAGCGCTCGGCCTCGGCCGCCGATACCAGCGCCGAGGCGTCCGGCAGCGGGCGCGGCTCGACGCGCACCTCGAGGACCTTGGCGAGCGAGCCGGGGTCCACCTTCTGGTTGCAGTGCAGCCTGACGGCGAACCCGAGCGCCTCGCCGGGCCCGGCCTCGTCCTCGTCGGCGCGCGAGATGCCGCACCTGGGCAGCGGCGTCGTGAAGCTCCATGCGTACGGTGCCGCCAGCGCCTCACCGCCGACCCCGCGCAGCTCGCGCGAGATCGAGAGCTTGAAGGTGGTCGCCATCGGCAACGGCGCCAACGGTTCGCCTACCAGCTCCGCGGTTCCGGCCCACCGCCAGCGCGCCAGCATCGGCGGCTCCACCGAGAGCCAGGCCGGCGGCGCCGACAGCGGCTGCACCTCGCCGAGCGGCACCACCGGGGCCGAGAAGACGATCTGCACCCGCTGCTGCTCGTCGCCGTCGAGCCGCCCGCTGGGCGCCGCCGACGTCACCACGAGCGGCTTGGCCGCCGCTCCCGAAGCCAGTGTCAGCAGACCGATCGCGAACCCAAGCTGTGCACGAGTCATCGCAACCCCCTAAGACCGCCCTAGGATAGCAAGGCGAGGGAGCCCTGGGCGGCGCGCCGCGACCCCGTCATCCCCGCAGCTGCCCGAAATACGGACTCCACGCCACCCGCTCGACGCGGACCGTCGCGCTGGGCTCGCCCTCGGGGTAGGGCGACAGCACGTGGCGGCAGCGGGACGGCCGGCGGGCCGCTGCGCATCGGATACCGGTCGGGTGGTGTCTTCCCGGGTCTGTCCGGCTCACCGCCGCCCGGCCGTCGCCAGACCAGACGGAACCCCGGCGGGAGCCTGGGTCCAAACCCTGGGCCGGTGTTTGGCTACTGCGCGGTGACCTCCGACGAGAGGTCCTCGGAGGGGGTCTCGTCGGGCTGGAAGATGATGATGTACGGGCCGAGGTAGATGCGATCACCGGGCTCGAGCTTGGTGGGCGTGGCGAGCATCGAGGCGTTGAGACGGGTGCCGTGGGTGCTCTGGTCCTCGAGCCAATACCCGCCTTTGCGGTGGCGGATGACGGCATGCCGGCGGGAGATCCGCTTGTCGGGTAGCTGCACGGCGCAGCCGGGGCCCCGGCCCAGGATCACGTCCTTGTTCTGCAGGTTGAGCTTCACGAACAGCTTGAAGTCGGTATAGAAGTCGAGTCGCGGCATGGGCGGTCTCCCCGAATTCCCGGCACGTGGTCCGTGTCGCTGCCTTCAGTGTACCCGCCCTTTCGCGCGCCGTCGGGAGGGTGGGCGCACCTTCGCCCCTCGACCGTTGGCCGTCGACCGGTTGGGGGGCCGCTCACGCCAGAACCCGGGCGTCGTCGTGAGGGAGCGAGCCGCGCGGCGCGCGCAGGTAGACGAACGGTGTCTCGTACAGGAAGTTCGAGACCCGCGAGGTGTAGATGTCGGCGTAGCGCTCGACCTGCCGTGCCAGGTGGCTCTTGTCGTTGCCGGCGCGCATGAGCGGCCCCCAGCGCGGGTTCAGGATCTCGGTGGAGCGGCGAGCGAGCGGGGCAATCTGCTCGTCGAGCGCGACCAGGCGGGTGCGCAGCTCGGACATGATCTCGCGCAGCTCCCCGGCGGTCGCCGTCGTCGCTGGGCCGTAGCCGTTTTGCAGCCGCTGCAACCGCATGCGCGCCTGAGAGAAGCGGTACTCGAGGCGGACCTTCTCGTCCATCAGGCGGGCGAGCGTCGCCTGTTGCGCGCCGAACTCCTCGATCGCACGCAGCTCGTCCTCGAGCTCGCGCAGCACCAGTGCGGTGCGCCAGCGCATCACCGACTTCGAGATGTGGACATCGACGAAGATGTGGTCGCCGACGTAGAGGATCTCCTCGCCGGAGACCCCGAGGTACTGCTCGACGTCGGTCGCGTCGCCGCCGACGTACACGCCGGGGCGACGCAGGTTGTTGATCGGGCGCAACAACCCGTCCTCGGTCGCGACCTCGAACAGCGGCATGCGCTGGGAAAAGAAGTCGGGCTTGCGCGCCGATACGATGACGAGGTCGAAGAGGCTGCGCCAGCCCCCGTCCGTTTCGAGGTAGGGGTCGAAGGCGTAGCGCATGATCTGGCTCGTATATGCCCAGTCGGAGTTGGTGATCAAAAGCAAGCGCTTCCCGGATTGGCGTTGATCCTGCAGCGCCAGCACGGTGTCGGGGTCGCGCTCGACGTACACGTCGGGGTTGGCGACGATCTCCGCCTTGAGCTCCCCCTCCATGTGGGCCTCATCGATGCTGCGCCGCACCTGACGGTAGAGGTCGGCGTAGCCCAGCGCGGCGGAGAACCGGCCCTCGTCGAGACGATCCACGAGCTGGGCGTACATGCAGGCCTCGGAGAGCGAGAACAGGGTGTTGAGAAACACGTAGCGCTCGTCGGAAAGCTCGACGAGCATGCGGCCATAGACCTTGCGTTGCAGCTCGAAGTCGAGCATCACGGTGCCGTGCGAGGCTCGCGTCACGTACCCGAACCGGTTGGCCTTGATGAGGTTGCCGCGCTCGGTGTCGATGATCAGGCCGCGGATGACGAGCTCGGGGTCGAAGTGCAGGTCGCCGACCGGCCAGCCGAGCTCGGCGAGCTTGACCTTCACCTGCTCGTAGGCCCGCCGCTCCCACGGCTCGACGCGGTAGTGCACGACCGTGTAGTCCATGTCGTAGCCGACCGCCTTGACGCCACGGAAGTTGAGCGTGCGGTTGCAGAAGATCCGCCGCTCGATGGGCGGGAAGGCGTCGAGATTCGGGTCACCCATCATGCGCGGCAAGCGTAGCGCATCCCTGCGCCGCCCGTCCGGCCGCTGGAGCTGATGGCGCGGCCCGGCTCAGCGAAACGACACCTGCGCGGTCTCGGCCGAGCGGACCTCGACCCGCAGGGTTTGCATGCCGCTTGCGACCGAGTAGAACCCGGGCGGAAGTGGCCACACGACGACCGGCAGGCCGTCCACCACCGGCGGGAGAGCCCCAACCTGGCGTAGGAGCAAGGTCGCATCCTCGCCATTGTTGGCCGCGAGCCGAAGGGTGGCGGCGGCGGCTGCTTCGCTCGGATGTCAACCTGCGATCTGGACCGTCGTCTTGTGCTGTGGGCGCCGGAGGAGGTGCCGCGACAACGGAGGTGGACGATGAGAGCGATCAAGGCAATGGCGGTGGTGGGGGCGGCGGCGATGCTGGTGGCGACGGGTGCCTTCGCGGCGTTCGGGCCGCGGGGCGGGCGCGAGGGACGGCGGATGGGGCCCGGGATCAGGGCGGTGCTCGCGAAGCTCGACCTCTCGCAGGAGCAGAAAGACCAGATCCGCAGCTTCGCCGAGGCGGCGAGGCCGCAGCTGCAGGCGCTGCGCGAGCAGCAAAAGAGCAACCGCGCGGCGCTGCGGGCGTTGCTGGACGCGGCGACGCCGGACACCAAGGCGATCGGCGAGGCGATGCTCAAGGTCAAGGCCGGCCGCGAGGCGCTCGACGCCGAGCGCCAGAAGCTTCACGACGCGACGGTGAGCGTCTTGACCCCCGAGCAGCGCGTCAAGTTCGAGACCTATCTCGAGGCCCGCACGACGATGCGCGGCGGCCCGGGCAGGGGCAAGGGACGAGCGGCGAGGGGAAAGTAGAGACAGCGAACGTCGAGCTCCTTCTTCTGGGCACAGGTTCCCAGGTTCGGGGCGGCCTCTGGGGCCGCCCTTCGCTTCTCCGCTCCCCGGGCCTCCTGCCTTTCACCTCCTACCTGTCTTCAGGCACAATCCCGCCGTGGCGTTGCACTTCTCCTCCCGCATCCCTGCCGATCTCGGCCCCAACCGCATCACCCAGGCCCGCGCGGCGCACCCGCCGGCTTACGACCTGACGGTCTCCAACCCGACGCGGTGTGGTATCCCCTACCCGCCCGACCTGCTCCAGCCGCTCGCCGACCCGGCCGGCCTCGTCTACCGGCCGGACCCACGCGGGCTCGCCGAGGCGCGGCGGGCCGTGGCCGGCGAGTACGCCCGCCAGGGTGTGGCGGTGCCGGTCGAGCACCTCGTGCTCACCGCCTCCACGAGCGAGGCGTACGCGCTGCTCTTCAAGCTGCTGTGCGAGCCCGGCGAAGCGGTGCTGATCGGTGTGCCCTCGTACCCCCTGTGCGACCACCTCGCGCGCGTCGAGGGCGTGCGGACCGAGCCGTACCACCTCGACCCCGACCACGGTTGGCGGCTCGACCCTCACGAGCTCGCGGCGGCGCCGGCCGACACACGGGCGGTGGTCGTCGTCCACCCCAACAACCCCACCGGCTCGTACCTCGACCCCGAGGATGCGGCGGCGCTGCGGGCGCTGTGTGCCGAGCGCGGCTGGGCGCTGATCGTGGACGAGGTGTTCCTCGACTTCCCGCTCACGGCGGTGGGCGCCCGCTCGCTCGCAGGGTGCGCGACCTGCCTGACGTTCGCGCTCGGCGGGCTGTCGAAAAGCGTTGGGCTGCCGCAGCTCAAGCTCGGCTGGATCGCGGCCAGCGGCCCCGATGGTGTCCTCGGACCGGCGCTCGAGCGGCTCGAGTACTTGGCGGACACCTTCCTCTCGGTGGCGACCCCTGTCCAGCTCGCCGCCGCCGAGCTGCTGGCGCGAGGAGGCACGGTACGCGCGGCGATCGCCGCCCGCTGCTGGAGCAACCTGGCGGCGCTCCGCGAGGTGGTGCGCGGACACCCCTCGCTCGAGGTGCTGGAGCCGGGCGGCGGTTGGAGCGCCGTGCTGCGCTTCCCCGCCGTGATCGACGAAGAGGACCTCGTGGTCGAGCTGATCGAGCGCGACTCGGTGGCGGTGCAGCCCGGGTTTTACTTCGACTTCCTGCGCGACGGCCACCTCGTGCTGAGCCTGCTGCCGGAAGCTGCGATCTTTCGCGCCGGCGTGGCCCGGCTCGCCACCCGCCTACGGCAGCTCGGTTGACTGGAATCACGCAACGCTCGGGCGTAGGCTGCGTACAAAAAGCCGGGGGCCGCGTGCTGTTGCGGGCGATCCCAACGAGGAGGAGACTAGTGATGCGGAAGTCGTGCACAGCGTTCGGCTCGATCGTGGTTCTGGCGTTGCCGTTGGCGGCGCAGCCGCCAGCACCGGCCCCACTGCCGGTGCCGGAGCCCAACCCGTTTTTCGAGGAGTGGACGGCGCCGTTCGGGATGCCGCCGTTCGAGCGCATCAAGCCGGAGCACTTCATGCCGGCGTTCGAGCGGGCGATCGCCGAGCAGCGCAAGGAGGTGGACGCCCTCGCCACCAACGCCGAGCCGCCGACGTTCGAGAACACCGTCGTCCGGCTCGAAGAAAGCGGGCTCTTGCTCAACAAGGTGGCCGGAGTCTTTTTCAGCCTCGCCTCCGCCAACACCAACGAGGCGCTGCAGAAGGTCCAGGGGGAGGTGATGCCGAAGCTCGCCGCGCTCCAGGATGACGTGGCGCTCGACCCGCGGGTGTTCGCCCGCGTCAAGAAGGTGTGGGAGGCACGGGAGACGCTGACGCTCGACCCCGAGCAGCGCAAGCTCCTCGAGGAGACCTATAAGGGATTCGTGCGCGGCGGTGCCAACCTCACCGAGGAGCAGCAGAAGCGCTTTCGCGAGATCAACCAGGAGCTGTCGTCGCTGTCGACCAGCTTCTCCGACAACGTCCTGGCCGAGACCAACGCGTACAAGCTCGTCATCGACAAGGCCGAGGACCTGGCGGGGCTCTCGCCTCAGAGCGTCGCCGCTGCGGCGGAAACCGCCAAGCGAGCCGGCCTCGAGGGCAAGTGGGTGTTCACCCTCCAACCCTCCTCGATGCGCCCGTTCGTGACCTACGCCGACAACCGGGAGCTGCGGCGCACGCTGTTCGCCGCCTACAAGGCGCGCGCCGACAACGGCAACGAGCACGACAACAACAAGATCGCCGCGCGTATGGCGGTGCTGCGCGCCGAGCGGGCTCGGCTGCTCGGCTACGCGACCTTTGCCGACTTCCAGATCGCCGACTACATGGCGAAGACCCCGGCCAACGTGTACGCCCTCATGCACAAGCTGTGGGCGCCCGCGGTCGCCAAGGCGGACGAGGATGCGAAGACGTTCCAGGCGCTGCTCAACGAGAAGCACCCCGGCGCACAGATCGAGCCGTACGATTGGGGGTACTACTCCGAGAGGGTCAAGAAGGCCCGGTACGATTTCGACGAGGAGGCGCTGCGGCCCTACTTCCCGCTCGAGCAGGTGCGGGATGGCGCGTTCGGCGTGGCCACCAAGCTATATGGTCTGACGTTCACCGAACGGACCGACCTGCCGAAGTACCACCCCGACGTGCGCACCTTCGAGGTCAAGGAGGCCGACGGGACCCACGTGGGGGTGCTGGTACTCGACTACTTTCCGCGCCCCGGCAAGCGCGGCGGCGCATGGTCCGGTTCGCTCCGCGACGCCTGCGTGCGGGGCGGAAAGCAGATCCGACCGATCGTCACCAATGTCGCGAGCTTCACGCCGCCGACCGCCGACACCCCGGCGCTGCTTTCCCGCGGCGAGGTAATGACGCTGTTCCACGAGTTCGGCCACGCCCTCCACGGCCTGCTCACGAGCGTGCGCTACGCCTCGCTCGGCAACGTGCCGTGGGACTTCGTCGAGCTGCCCTCGCAGATCATGGAGCACTGGGTGCTCGAGCCCGAGGTCGTCAGGACCTACGCGCGGCACTACAAGACCGGTGAGGTGTTGCCGGACGACCTGATCCTCCGCATCCGGGAAGCCGAGAAGTTCAACCAGGGGTACGGGACCGTGGGCATGGTCGCGACGGTGCTGTTGGACCTCGACTGGCACACGCTCGGCGACGTCAAGGAGGTGGACGCCAAGAGGTTCGAGAAGGCGTCGTTCGAGCGCATGGGGTTGCCGCGCTACGCGACCTCGTTCCACCGCACGCCAGCGTTCAGCCACATCTTCGCCGGGGGCTACGCGGCTGGTTACTACTCGTACCTGTGGTCCGAGGTGCTCGACGCCGACGCCTTTGAGGCGTTCAAGAAGAAGGGGATCTTCGACCGCGCCACAGCTACCGCGTTCCGCAAGAACATCCTCGAGCGCGCCGGCACCGGCAACGTCGCCGAGGCGTACCGCCGGTTCCGCGGCCAGGACCCCTCGGTGGAGCCGTTGCTGCGCAACCGAGGCCTGCTACCCGAGCCGTCGGCGGCGACGCCGGTCAAGACCGACTGACGCGAAGCCAGATTCTTGGCTCACTCCCGGGGGGAGGGGCAAGGCCTCTCCCCCCTCCCGCCCCGGAGGTCTGCTCTTCCCTCGCCCCGCGCCAGCGGGGAGAGGGTGGCGAGCGCAGCGAGCCGGGTGAGGGGCCAAAGGTATCGGCCTCGACCTTGCGCCCCGCGCTAGCGGGGAGAGGGTGGTGAAAGCGCCCCCTCACCCTGCCCTCTCCCCCGCTGGCGCGGGGGCGAGGGAGCAAGCATGGAAATGTATCGACCTGCGAGCCGGGTGAGGGGCGAAGGTACTGGCTTCGACCGTGCGCAGGGGCGGGTCGCGTCTCGCTCGGTGTCCTTTTCGAGTGACACTCGCAAGGAGGGCATCCCCGGCAGCTGACCGCGAGTGGTGCACACGTTGGCATCGCCCTTGCCTCGCCTCCGCGTGCGGCGGATCGAGAACCCCGCCAGGAGGTGGATCATGAGGCACAACAAGCTCTTTCGAACCATCATGGCAGCCTGCCTGGGACTCGGCCTCACCGCGATGGCGGACGTGGCGCTGGCGGGTTCCGGGGAGGGACACCGCTCCCACAAGCGGGATCGCCGGCACGACTCACGCCGGCCGAACGTGGACCGCGTGCACAGGTACCCCTACCGGCCGCACGCCCGCCCGCGTCACGACAAGCACCGGCGGCACAAGCGCGACCGGTACCTGCGGGGTAATGTGGTGCTCGACCTCGGCGCGCTGACCCTCGTGCTGCCGCCGCCCCCACTGCCGCCCCTGCCGCACCACCACCGCCGTTGAACGGTGGTCAGTGCTCGGTGATCGGAGGAGACCCCTCCGATCACCGTCGTTTCCTCACGGCGCACGGTGCGAAAGACTCCCTGCAGCTGCGATGTCGTCCGGGCAGGCGAGCGGCAGCTCTCCGACGAGACCGATGATGGTCGGGATCGCGGCACGAACCACGCGACCCCTCCCGTGTCATCACCCATATAGGCTCTGGACGACCGGCTGGTGACGACGATCACCGAAACAGCGCCCGATCCTTCGCACCATGCCACAATCCGTTGACGTTTGTTGCGCTGGCCTGGCAGCCTCGGTGCATGAGGAGGAAAAGCGATGCACCCCCCAACCCGACGTAGACGCTCTTTCCTTCATTGCTTGAGTGCATCTGCCCGGCGGTGCCGGAACCGTAGAGCGGGAGCGCAGCGTCGAGGGAGCAAGGTCATGCAGATCAGGCAGGTGGTCCCCGTGGCAATAGCTGTTGTCGGCAGCGCCGTGTTCGGCGCCGCCGAGGTTCCCACCTGGGAGGGGCTCCGCACCCCTGCCTACACGGTCAACTACCACGAGTGGTTCTGGGGGCAGACGGACGGCACCCATGGGGCCGAGAAGCACCAGGGAATCTGGCGGTTTGACCCGGAACGGAACTCCTGGCGCCGGCTCACGCCGTTCTTCTACAACGCGCTGGGGTACCCGGCGTCGCACTACTCCGGACACGGCAGCTACCTGACGACGACCGGTGACCGCCTGCTGTTCGAGGGGCTTGGCGTGTGGATCGAGGTCGATGTGGCCTCGGGGAGGTTCGTCCGCAGGTACACGCCGGGGTTCTTCAGGGGCGTCGGGGGCTGGCAGGTCCAGGGACCGGCGATCGGGAGTGCGGAAGGGGCCGGGCTCGGATTGGCTGAGGGTGTCTTCGGTCCTCCGAGGTGCGTTCGAAAAGAGCTCTCCGCGATGGCTGAGCTGTGCGAGCCGCTGGCGATCCCGCCCAGTGAAGCCAAGGTCTCGGGTGATTTCGCAGTCCTGTTTCGTTGGGCGCAGCCCTCGGGACCAGAGACACAGCTTGCCGATCTCCGAGGGACACCAGACCAGACGCTGCTCGACAACAATTCCTGGGGGAGGGTGCTCAGCTTCGACGCAGGGCGAGGTGGTTTCTGGTTGTCCAGCTACTTGAATCGGAACACCGCCCTCGTGTTCCTTCCGGTTCGCAACGGGGTGCTCGACATGGCCTCGGTGAGCCGACGGACGCTGCCCCCGAGTCTGGTCGGAGATTACGTGAAGCTCGCCCAGTACAGCCCAATGGACGACGCGATGTACTACGTGAGCCAGTCAGATCCACTGGGAGAGTCGAGCTTCTTCAAGGTCGATCTCACTGACCTGACACGCACGACCTTCGTCAACTCCGACCCCAAAGCGATGATCCCGATTACGCTTGCGAGTCTCCCGCAGCTGCCGCCCTCGACGTTCGAGCAGTTGGTCCCGATCGTCGTGCGCGCACCAGGGGTGGGGGGCACGCTCTGGTCGAGCGAGCTCTGGCTGTACAACCCGTCCGCGAGTGCCAGCACCGTGACCTTGCGGAGGATCGTCAAGCCAGGCGTGAGCAAGACCATCGAGCTCCCCGCGCACGGGTCGTACCGAGTATCGGATGTCGTGACTTGGCTGGGTGGGGGTTCGTCGGGCGATGGCACGACGCACGACGGCCTGGTCATTGCCTCGCCCTATCGCCTGGGCGAGCAGGTCGTCGCCGCATCCCGCGTCTGGACGCCGTCACTCGATCCCGGTGAGAGTGTGCGCGGCGGAACCATGGGCCAGGCGGTACCGGCCGTGCCCGGTGACACGGGGTACAGCAACCACCTCGGGCCCTTGACCGACGACGACCCATCCCTCGGAAACGTCGAGTATCTGACTGGAAAGCCAGCGACCTACATTCTCGACCACAGGGTGCCAGGGCGCTTCCGCCACAACATGGGTTTCGCCAACGACTCCGACGAATCCGTGACCATCGACCTGACCTGGGGGTACTCCATCGGCCTGTTCTGGCCCCTCCCAACGGGCTGGCCAGGCGAAGGGGCGAAGCAGAGCATCACGGTTGTGCCGCACAGCGTCAAGATCGTGAACCTCGAAACCCTGTTCCCGGCTGCCGTGCAGGCGTGGATGCCCTCGCAGGTGAAGGTCGAGTCCGAGCAGCCGATCGCCCTGTGGTTTTCCATGGTGGACAACCGCACCGGGGACGGGATTCACGTGCCGTACAGCCTGTTCTGGTTGGTCGGGGACGACGCCTCCCACGTGGCGATGCCGGCCATGGCCCACCTGCCGGGCGCCAATGGGACTGTCTGGCGTTCCGATGTCTACATTGCGGCGAAGGAGGAGGTCGGGCACAGCATCGGCGGCTATGACGACATCTTCGGCAGGTTCGCCCCCGCCTGGCCCACGAGCTGCGGAGGCAGCGCGCAGAGCGGGCCGCTGGCGAAGCGCCTGTCTGGCGTGCGTCCCTCGCCGGCCACCTACGAGTATGAGGTTGGCTGGCGGACTATCTTCCCCGACGTCGTGCACCTGTTCGATGCCTGCGCGCAGGATGAGAACGTGCGCGGGACCTTCGAGCTGCGGTCCAGCTCGTGGATGAGCGGGTTCGGGCGGACTCTCACGACGCGGGCGGATGGCGGGACGTACGGCGAGATGATGCCGTTTTACCCGCCGTACGGGTGGCCGGTGCAGCACTTTGCGGGGATCGAGATCGGGCCGCGGTTCCGGCTCAACCTGGGGTTGTATAACGGCGACCCGGACCACGCCATCCGCCACCGGCTGACGTTGTACGCCGCCGATGGCACCAAGGTGGCCGAGCGGGAGGTGACGCTGCCGCCGCACGCGAGCGTGCAGGAGCGGTTGGAGACCATGCTGGGGCGGCCGCTCGACAGCTTCGCGGAGGGCACCTACGGCCTCACCGTGCTGCCGCTCGACGACAAGTCGAACGGCGTGCAGGGCCGGAGCTGGGCGTACGTCTCGATGGTCGACAACGTCAGCGGCGACCCCACCAACTGGTGGTAACCCGGCGGCCCGCGAGCCACGAGCTGAGAGCGGGCGTAGGCGCCGGTATCCGGCAGGCTCGCGCTCCGTAACCAAATGCCCGGCGTGCTCGCGTCTTCCATTCGGGACGTACTCCGCTGGCTGTGTGATCTCGATCACACCATCGACCACGTTCTGAGATTCGGAACCGCACACCGCTTGACACGGTGCGAGCCGAGGCTGTACAAGCCGGGACCAAGGAGGCAATGCGTATGACCCCCCATCCACGTAGCAAACGCTTCTTCCTTCCTTCCTTCCTTCCTTCCTTCCTTCCTTCCTTCCTTCCTTCCTGGTAGGTCTCGCCTTGCTTGTCGGTGCCTGGCCGGGGCTCGGCGCTGACGTGGACGACGGCCTGCCCCCGGGCGCCGAGCGCGTCTGGCTGGCGCGGCCGGCGGCCGACGTCGTGGCCGCGAAGCTCGCCGGCCGCGGTCT
>JAAYVZ010000145.1 GCA_012516935.1 Holophagae bacterium | reverse complement strand
GGGGGGGGCGGGAACGGAGGGTCGGGCGGCAAGGGCGGGAACGCCTGGAGCGCGCCGGCCGAGGTTACCGGGGGCCACGGGGGGGCCGCGTTCCCGGTGGGGACGTACGCCGGGGCGAGGGTGGTGATGGGC
The DNA here is from genome assembly GCA_012516935.1 of Holophagae bacterium. Classification (GTDB taxonomy): domain Bacteria; phylum Acidobacteriota; class Thermoanaerobaculia; order Thermoanaerobaculales; family Thermoanaerobaculaceae; genus JAAYVZ01. The sequence continues at coordinate 9,553 of JAAYVZ010000145.1, read as the reverse complement.
GGTGGCGGCGGGTCGGCTCCGGCCAACAACAACAACAGCAATGACTACCCACACGGCGCGGCGGGGGGAGGGATCATCCTGATCCGGGCGAGGCAGATCACCATCCCATCCAATAGCTCTCTCACCCTCTCCGCCAACGGAGGGACCGCGCCACGGTCCACCCAGGACGGCGGAGGTGGTGGCGGCGCAGGTGGCACGGTGCTTTGCGCGACGTGCACGGTAGGGGCGCTCACGAGGCTGACAGCGAGCGCCACGGGCGGAGCGGGCGCGGACACACTCTGGCCCACCGGAAACGGCACGCCCGACATGCACGGCCCCGGGGGTGGCGGTGGCGGTGGCGTCGTGCTGCTGTCAGGGGCTCCGGCCAGCACGACCGTGACTGGCGGTGCTGCGGGCCACGCCCGGTCCGGGAACGCGGATGGTGGGGTGTACGGGGCTACTGCCGGGTCAGCGGGGGTGAGCTCGACCTCGACCGACGTGCTCGCAAGCCCGGGCGCGGACCCGGGATGCGGGTGCGTGCCGACTGCCGTGGTGGTGTCCTCGTTCGAGGCCCTGGCAGCCAGCCGGGGCGCCGTCGTGGAGTGGGAAACGGCCTCGGAAGCCGGCACCGCTGGCTTCGTGCTGGAAAGGCAGGACGGCAGCGCCGGATGGCGGGAAGTGCACACGGGTCTGCTGCCGGCGCTGCCAGAGGTGGCGCAAGGGGGCACCTATCGGCTCGTCGACGAGACGGCCCCGGCGGCGAGCGACAGCCCGCTGGTCTACCGCCTGACCGAGGTGGAGCGGTCGGGGCGAACGCTCGAGTACGGCCCATTCGAGGTGGCGGTTGACTGGTCGCACGCCGCCGTCGAGACCACGGAGAGCTTCAGCTCCCGGAGCCACCCTCTGGTGGCAGCGCCGGCCATCGAGCGGATCGCGACGGAGGGCCGAATCAGGAAGCCGCAAGCGCTCAAGCTGGGAGTCCGGGAGGCGGGGATCTACGAGCTGTCAGCCGCCGCGATCGCATCCGGTCTCGGTGAGACCCTGGAATCGGTACGCAGCATGATCCGAACCGGCCAGGTTCGTATCACCAACCTCGGTACGCCGATTGCGTGGGAGGCGGGGGAAGCAGCGCACGGCGTGCGCTTTTTTGGCGTGCCACCCGAGAGTGTCTACACGGCAGAGAACATCTACTGGCTCTGGCCGCGCCAGGCCGGGACGGTCATGGAGAGCTTCGACGGCGGCTCTCCCGAGCCGGCCTCGCAGGATCAGACGTACACCGACACCCTGCACGTCGAGAAAAACCTCTTCGCTGGCCTGACCACGGCCCTCAGCACCGAGGCCGACTACTGGTACTGGGAGATGGTGGCGTCTGGCGACCCGAAGCTCGGCAGCAAGACCGTGACCTTCGACGTCCCCGGCGTGGCGAGCTCCAGAAGCGCCGCCACCCTCGTCGTCAATCTCTATGGCGCCAGCGAGACCGGTGTCGAGGGCGAGCACGGCGCTGCTGTGTCGCTCAACGGACAGCCCCTGGGCACCGCCCGTTGGCAGGGCATCGGCGCCTATAGGATGAAGCTGGCCATCCCGGCCGGTGCCCTGCACCGTGGCCTCAACAGCCTGACGGTGACCGGCGTGAAGGGCAACGGCGTTCCCTTCGACTACTTTTACCTCAACTCCCTCGACCTCACCTATCGACGTCTGTACGACGGCGGCGGCGCCCCGCTGACGGTGGTCGGAGACGGCAACCGGGTCATCACCGTGCGTGGCTTCTCGGACTCGCAGCTCCTCGGCTACGACATCACGGCTCCGGCGGGTCCCCGTGTGCTCACGCGTGGGACGATCACGGCAGATGGCACGGCCTACTCGCTCAGCTTCGTCCCGGCCTCGGTTGCGCGCCGATACCTCGTGTTGTCCACGAGCGCTGTGCGAGCTCCCCGTATCGAGCCCTGGAACCCGCCGATACAGCCGCTGGGCGCACCTGGCAGGCTGCCCAGCCATCTGATCATCGCGCCACGCGTCCTGGCCGACGCTGCGGAGGAGCTCGCACTCTACCATCGCAGCCAGGGGCTGGACGCCCGTCTGATCGAGGCCGAGCAGATCTACGACGAGCTCACCTTCGGCCTCGTGACTCCGCGCGCAATCGAGGCCTTGCTGAGCAGGGTGGACGCGGGCTCGGCGCGGAGGCCGCGAAGCGTTGTCCTGGTAGGCAGCGGTACATACGACTACAAGGACTATCTCGGGCTCGGTGGCAACTTGCTGCCACCCCTGATGATTCGCACCGAGGCAGGCCTCGTGGCTGCGGACAGCGAGCTGGTGCTCGGGACCGACACCGTGATCGGTCGCGTGCCGGCTCAAAGCCCAACCGAGGTCGAGGGATACCTCAGGAAGCTCGCAGCGTACGAGAGCGCGAGGCCCGGCGAGTGGCAGGAAGCGGTCACGATCCTGGCTGACAACCCCGACAAAGGGGGAGACTTCGATGTCGATGCCGATCGGCTGGCCGCGTTGGTGCCACCGCCGTACTCGGCTCAGAAGCTGTACCTGGGGCCACTCCCACTCCCATCGTTGCGGAGGGACCTGCTTGCCGGGCTGGCGGAGGGGCGATTCCTCGTTGCGTTCGTCGGCCACGCCGGGGTGGATCGACTCGCAGCGGAGGGCATTCTCACCAGTGCCGATGTCCCCGCGCTTGCTGCAACGGATGCCTTACCCGTTGTCACAGCGTTCTCCTGTCACGTGGGTCGGTTCGACCTCGCCGGCTTTCGCTGCCTCGGGGACCATCTGGTGACGAACGACGGGCGGGGAGCCGTCGCCGTCTTCGCGCCGGCCGGTTTGAACTACAACACGCAGTCGCTGGGTCTCGGTGAGGCAGTTTTCAACGCGGTGTTCGCCGCCTCCTCCAGGCGGCGGGACGTCAGGCTCGCCGAAATCCTGCGAGAGGCCATCGCGTCGCATGCTGCAGCTGGAGGGAGCACCACAACCTCCCGCGGTTACAACCTCCTCGGAGATCCGGCCGTTCGCCTCAAGCGGGGTGAGTGAGCCGGCGGCAGCGGGTGAGTCCGCGCATGGTCCCCCGTGAGGAGGGTCACCGTATCCGGTCCGGAAGAAGCGGATTCGGTGAGCGCTTTCTCGCCGAGCCGCTGAACCTTCCGGATCGCGATGCGGCCGGCACCTGGGGGGATGGGACCGCCCACTTGACCCTGGCCGGGGCCACGTGCTCCGTGCTCGGGCTGAGCCCACAGCAAGCAGGGGTCGTCAAACGCCGCTTCTCTGGCTTCCTGACGGCACCTGGCTGCTTCGTGCCGGAGGCCAGCCTCGAGGTCTACCCGTTGCCGGACGCGGCGTTTCGCACCATCACCGAGCGCGGCTGGGTCTACACCTTCGACCTTTCGCACGATGCTGACGGCCTGTGGTTTTCTGGGTTGCAGCTCGTCGGCAGGCTGGACCTGACCACACCCCTCAGATGCTCGCTCTGGACCTGCGCTGCACGCGCATCTGATTTCGAGGGCGTCATCGACAACACCCTCCGTCTGCTCACTGCCTATCTCCTATTGCAGCACGGTGGCGTGCTGCTCCACGCCGCGGGTGTGGTGCATGGCCCGAGCGCCTCCGTGCTGCTCGGCCAATCGGGAGCCGGCAAGTCGACCTTCTCCCGTGTCAGTCACGCCGAGGGTCTCCATGTGGTGAGCGATGACCTCGTGGCGTTGGTTCCTCGCGGGGGGCGGACGTGTCTCGCCCGTGTCCCGTTCGGGAGCGAGTTCAGACCCACGGGCGACCCGGGAGCGGTGGAGCCTCTGACAGCGTTGTGCCGGCTGGAGAAAGCAGCCGCCATCCGTTTCGCACCGACCAGCCTCGCGGTGGCAGTCGGCAGTGCCTTCGCGTGCTCGCCGGTGGTGAACGGCGACGGCGTCCGGAGCTTCGAGGTTCTCGCGACCTTGGAACGGCTAATTGCGGGAATTCCGCACATTGGGGTGCTTGGTTTCCCGAAGAACGGGCCGCTGTGGTCAGCGGTTCCCTGGGGAGATGGTCGATGCCAAACCCCGACACTCGCGTGAGCCTGGCCGCCAGTACCCGGTGGCGGGTCGTCGACGGGGAAGGAGTGGTGCTTTGTCAGGACCACGGCACGATCTTGGGAGTCAACGCGGTCGGCGCCCGTGTTCTCCACCTCCTTGCAACGCCGCGTCGGGTCTCGGAGCTTGTCGACGGCGTCTGTGCGGCCTTCCCAGACGCTTGCAGGACCAGGGTTGCGACGGATATCGAGGCGTTCCTCGGCGAGCTGCTCGTCCTCGGGGTCATCACGGAAGCGACCGAGGCTCTGCCAGGTGGCGAAGCGGGATGAGCTGGCCGGACCGCGTGGCGCGGATGTGGGACAGCAACCACCTGTTCTCGGTGCTCCTGGAGCTGACTCACCGGTGCGACCAGGCGTGCCAGATCTGCTACAACCCGCCGCCCCGCGACGAGGGGCTCCTCACGCTCGCGCAGTACCGGCAGCTCCTGAGCGATCTGGCCGACATGGGGACCCTCAACCTGGCGCTCTCGGGCGGTGAGCCGCTGCTGCACCCGGACTTCATGGACATCGGCCGGGCGGCGCGCGAGCTGGGGTTCGCGGTGCGCATCAAGACCAACGGCCAGCGCCTCGACGCAACGCTGGCCGGGCAGGTCAGGCGTGAGATCGACCCGTTCGGGATCGACGTCAGCCTCCACGGGGCCCGCGCCGCCACCCACGACCGGCAGACCGGCGTGCCCGGGAGCTTCGAGCGGGTGGTCGAGAACGTCCGGGCGATGGTGGCGTGCGGCTTGCGTGTGCGCCTCCGCCTCCCGCTCACACGCTGGAACGAGGGTGAGCTGCAGGAGGGGCTGACGCTGGCGGACTCGCTCGGTGTTTTTGTCGACATCGACCCGGAGATCTCCCCGCGTGATGACGGCGACTGTGGTCCGTTGGCCCTCGCGGCGTCGGAGGAAGGGCTGGCCTGCCTGGCCTCCGCCCTGCGGGCTCGTCGCCAGGTGGAGCGTTCTCGGCCCAGCGCTGGAGCGAGCGGCGAGCAGCCGCCACGCGTTTCACGTCGCCATTGCGGGGCGGGTTGCGCGACCGTCGCCATCGATCCCTACGGCGAGGTGTTCCCCTGTGTCCAGTGGCGGCGCGCGGTCGGGAGCCTCCGCCAGGCCTCGATCCGCGAGATCTGGGAGACCTCGCCGGTGCTGACCGAGGTGCGGCGGGTGCTGGAGAGGCTGTCCGTGGAGATCGCGGCGCAGCCTCCGGGCACCGTCCAGGCCTACTGTCCTGGGCTTGCGGAAACGCTCGGCGAGGACCCCGGCCGCGTGCCACCGACTCCCGGAGTACGGGACCGATTCCTGCGGATGCTCGGCGAGCCGACCTCGGGGTCCGAGCTCACGGACACCTGAGCGCATGAGCGCTCGCATCCGCTTCCGGCCGCCACGGGTTCGCTTCTCGCCCGAGATCCGCTGGGTGCTGGGGCGGGCGTTCGGTCCGCCCGGGCAGCCAGTGGAACCTCCGTTGAACCGTGCACGGGCCCTGGAGCTGGTCGGGGTGTTCAATCTGGGCGGGCAGATTGCGGCGCGTCTGGGGAGAGCGCGCCTGGCTCTGGAGCTCGGCGAATCGCGCGGCGCGACGGTCTGGCGCGCGTACCAGATGACCGCTGGGCGGCTCCTGCACCGCCTGGCGCTCGCGGAGACCATCGCGAAGGCAGCCATAGCCTCCCGCTGCGAGGTCGTGTTCCTCAAGTCGATGGCGCTGCACCTGACGGGGGTCACGGCCGCCGGTACGCGGGATTTGGCCGACGTCGACGTGCTGGTAGAGACCAGTCGCCGGGGGGTGCTCGAGGAGGCACTCAGATCAGAAGGGTTCCGGACCCTGGAGCTGCGATCGCGCGGCGAGTCGGCGTTCGGGTTTTTCGAGCCGTCGCGAGGGAGCCTCGACCTCCACCCCAACCTGCCGGGTGTGCGGCTGACACCCGGGTCGCCTTTCGCCGGTCTCGATGACCTCCGGCAGGCCGAGCTGCTCCTTCCCGCTCCGGGAATGGGAGCGTGCGCATCGGTACCCACCGCACCGGTGCTGGTTGCCCAGGCGCTGGCTCACGGCATCGGTCACCACGGGTTCGACCCCGCCCACTACCCGCTGCTCCGCATGGTGGCCGACCTCGTCGACCTGGGGTTCGGCGACGAGGGTGGGGAGACCGTGGCTCGCCAGATCCTCCCGTGGCTCGAGTCGGAGCTTTCGGCCAGGGAAATCCTGGCCGCTCGCGAGCTGTGCGCGCTGCTGGCAACCGGCGATCCCGAGCTGTATGCCGCGGCGAGCCACGACCGGCCAGCATTGAAGCTGCTGCGGCACATCCTGGCCGGGTCAGTCGACCGGAGATATCAGGGGTCGCTGCGCGTTCATGCGCTCGTGCCAGGGCTACGCTCGGACCGCTCCCTGGGATTCATCGTGCGCGCCGGATGGCGGCACACCTTCCGCCCCCGCGAGGACATGGAGCTGCTGTGGGGACCGGCGCCGGGACCGTTCGGCTATCTCGGCAAGCGCCTGGAACCGTTCCAGGCCGTCGCTCGCGCGGCTCGACACCGGCTTCACCGCACCTGGCAGGTCCTCCCCGGACGGCGCCACGACGGCGACGTCGTGGTCTAGGGTGGTGTTGGACGCCGTTGCCGAGACGCCACCTGCAGGCTCGACCGGTACCCAGTCCCCGACCCTGCCCCCAGCCACGACACGCAACAGCCCAACCGGAGCCCTGCGGCTTACCAGGCCGACGCGGGTTCGACTACGGTCCTACGCCCGGGGAGCCGCTACCCCCCCAGGCAGGTGACCCACACCTCGCGGCGGCGCGGACCGTCGAGCTCGACGAAGTAGACGGCCTGCCAGCGGCCGAGGCGGAGCTCGCCCTCGCTGATCGGGACGTGGACGCTGGCGCCGATCACGGTGGACAGGAAGTGGGCGTCGGAGTTCCCCTCGGAGTGCCGCCACTGGACCGGGGGGAGCATCTTCTCGAACGCCTCCAGGAGGTCCTGGGGGACGGTGGGGTCGGCGTTCTCGTTGAGGGTGAGGGCAGCGATGGTATGGGGCACGAAGACGTGGCAGACGCCCTCGGCGACGTCGGAGGCAGCCACGGCCTCCTGCCCGAAGCTCGTGATGTCGATGAGCTGGCGGCGGCGCTGGGACGAGACTCCGATCACGTCCATGGGTAGGGCTTCCCTTCCGGCCAGTAGAGTGCCCAGTAGCCCTCGGCCAGGAGCACCACGCGAGCGTTCTAGTATTGGCTGGGCTTTCCGCTCGGGCCTGAGCCTATGGGCGTGACAGCAGGTACTGCCAGGCCGGGGTGACCTCGATGCCGGCAGGCGGCTGAAGGGAGCCGGGCTCGTGGGCGACAACCGTCCGGGGCACGTGGGGGATGACGGTCGCGGCCCACTCCAGGGCCCTGGTCTCCCGCGCCCAGGTCTCGGGATTCGACATGGAGAACACCACATTGACCAGGTGCTCGGGAGTGTCGGGGTTCACGACCAGGTCCACCTCGTGGTCGCCTCCCAGGTAGGCGAGGTCCTCGCGGGTGCGGCGCCAGTGCAGGAACACGGCTGTCTCGAGCTTCCTGCCGGCGTCGAGGGTTGGCTCCATGACCAGGGGGTACGCCAGCGCCCAGTCGACCGGGTGGAGCTTCTTCGGGTTGACGGCCTGCTTGCGCAGCGAGCGGTCGGCGACCGGCAGCGAGAAGAGGATGAACGATTCCTCGAGGTGCCCGAGATAGCTGTAGAGGGTGTCTTTCGAGAGCGGGATTCCGCGGGAGCGGAAGTCCTGGTAGAGCTTGTGGACGTTGAACAGCGCGGCCGGGTGGCCAAGGCAGTGCCGGAGGAGCAGGCGCAGGACCAGCGGGTTGCCGACGCCGTACCGCTCGACCAGGTCCTTGTAGAACACCAGGTCCAGGTACTCCTTCAGGATGCGGGGGCGGATGGACTCGTGGGCCAGCACGACCTCTGGCAGCCCCCCGGTCTGCAGGTACTCCTCGAGGGCTGCGGCCATGCGGCTTTCGGAGATCCTCGAGTACGGCTCGTGCTGCAGCCCGCGAAATGTCAGGAACTCCCCGAACGACAGCGGGAACACCTCGTAGGCGATGCTGCGGCCCCGCAGCCCGGTGGCCAGCTCCCGCGACAGCAGGCTCGACGAGGAGCCTGTCACGAACAGGTGTACGTCCTCGGTGTCGTGGAGGCGCCGGAGGTAGGTCTCCCAGCCGGGGACGTTCTGTACCTCGTCGAAGAAGAGCCACTTGCGCTGCCCTGCCACCTCGGGGTAGAGCTCCTCGTGGGCGCGCAGGATGAGGTCCAGCTCACCGGTCTGGATGGGCAGCAGTCGGTCGTCCTCGAAGTTCAGGTAGAGCAGGCGCCGCCGGTCCACGCCCTGCGACTCGAGGCGCTGCATCGTCGCGAACAGCAAGTAGGTCTTCCCGCTCCGCCGGATGCCGACAAGCGTTACGACCTTGCTCGAATCAAGCGGCAGCTCGAGCGTCCGCCGTAGGGTTTGCGGGAGCGGACGGGTCATTGTCTGGGTGAGCACGTACTTGAGAGCTTCCTTATTCATGAAGAAAGAATAGGCCAATTCTTTCCTGATTACAAGGGAACGTCACTGAAGCCCATGATTCGTGGCCGCGGTCCGGTCCGAACCCATCACGGGAAGGCACGCGGCACGAGCAGGTGGTCCCGAGCTTCCCAGGGCTTCGGAGCAGGCCGTCGGACGTGAGGAGCTACCCCCCCAGACAGGTGATCCACACCTCGCGACGCCTGGGGCCGTCGAGCTCGACGAAGTAGACGGCCTGCCAGCGGCCGAGGCGGAGCTCGCCCTCGCTGATCGGGACGTGGACGCTGGCGCCGATCACGGTGGACAGGAAGTGGGCGTCGGAGTTGCCCTCCGTGTGCCGCCAGTGGACCTGGGGGAGCGTCCGCTCGAGCGCCTCGAGGAGGTCCTGCGGCACCGTCGGGTCGGCGTTCTCGTTGAGGGTGAGGGCGGCGGTGGTGTGGGGCACGTAGACATGGCAGACGCCCTCGGCCACGCCCGAGGCCTCGACGGCCTGCTGTACGAAGCTGGTGATGTCGAGAAGTTGCCGCCGGCGTTGTGAAAAGACTCCGATCACGTCCATGGGTAGGGCTTCCCTTCCGGCCAGTACAGCGCCCGGTACCCTTCGGCGAGGAGCACGACGCGGTGCACGTAGTCGTGCGTCTCGGGCAGCTCGAACGCCTCGACGAACAGCGGTCCCCCGCGGCGGCCGGTCTCGTCCCAGAGCTCCCGCACCCGCCGTTCGCCGGCGTTGTACGAGGCAAACGCCGGCTCCCAGGCGCCTCCGAAGGCGCGGCGCCAGTCTCCGAGCAGGCGGGCGCCGATCGCCAGGTTGGTGGCGGGATCGAAGAGGTCCGAGGTCGTCTGCACCCGCAGCCCCAAACGCGACCCGGCCTCGCGGCCCACGGCAGGTAGCACCTGCGCCAGGCCGAGCGCGTCGGCGGCCGAGCGCGCCCGCGGGTTCCACGCCGACTCCTGGCGCACGAGCCCGGCCAGCACCCACGGCGGGACGCCGGCGGCGCGGGCGGC
>JAAYVZ010000144.1 GCA_012516935.1 Holophagae bacterium | reverse complement strand
GGAGAGGCGGGGCGCGGATGGGCGAGGGCGCGGACGGCCGCGCGTTGGGTTTCGGCCCAGCGGGCGGCGCCCGCCGGGTCGAAGGTCGAAAGCTCGGGGCCGAGGCGCCGCAGATCCTGAGCCTGCGAGCAGGAGAGTCTCCTGCCGGTCGTCCAGAGGACGGGTTGGAAACGGCGGTGGGAGAGGGGTTCGGTCGGGGCGAGGCCGCAGGGAGCGCGGCGGGAGTGGGCAGACGCTCAATGGCCCCTTGACTTTGGCCCGTCCCGCTTGTAATGTGGCTGCAAAGGTGTTCGCGTGATCGAAAGACTGCGAGGAGGCAACGCGATGCGCAGAGTATTCCAGGGGGTAGCTCTGGTTGCCGCCGCCGTGGTGGCGGTGGGTACCGCTGAGGCGGGCGGGATCACCAAGCGTGGCAGCGTGACGCCGACGCGGCAAACGGTGTTCCGCATCGATTCTCCCAAGGTGAACGCGACGGTGTTCGGCATCGTCGACGTGACCGGCTACGTGTTCGACCTCGAGCGGGGGGTGTCGCAGGTGACGCTGATGCTCGATGGCGTGGCCGTGCACGACGCCGACATCAACCTGCCGCGCGAGGACGTACGCACGAGGTATCCGGGGTTCCAGGGCGAGCCGCTCGCCGTCGGGTTCACCACCTCGTTCCTGGCCAGGAACTACGCGACGGGTTCACACACCCTGGCGATCCGCGTGCGGTACTCGAATGGAGATCAGGAGATACTGGGAACGCGGACGGTCAACGTCGACAACGCCCGCTACCAGGCGCCGATCGGCTCGCTCGATCGCCCGCGGCCGACCAACCCAGCCGATCCCTATGCCTCGAACGACATCGTCTCGGGGCCGTTCGCTGTCACCGGCTGGGTGCTGGACGATGTGGGTATCCGCAAGCGTTTGAGCCCGACCGGCTGCACCGGCGCGCCGTCGATCGACTGTCGTTGGCTGGCTGATGTCGAGGTCATGGTAGACGGTCGAGTCGTCGGGCAGTCGGTGTTCTACCTGCCGCGTCCCGACGCGTTGCACGCCCACCCCGACGTACCCGGCGCCCTCAACTCCGGGTTTCAGATGAACCTCGATACCACCAACTTCTCCAACGGGCCGCACACCATTTCGGTGCGGGCCTGGGACACCGACCCCGATTACGTCAAGAGCTCGATCATCGGCACCCGCGAGATCTGGATCGACAACAACTACGCGACTCTCGGGCCGTTCGGGCGCATCGACTTCCCGATGCCCAACGGGCACTTCTTCACCTGCTCCTGCAATGGGCTGCCGCCGGTGTCGGGGATCGAGTACACCCCCGGAAACCACTTCGATTGGGTGGCGGGCTGGGTCATCGACCAGAACGACAACTGGATGTACGAGGGGATCAAGTACGTCGAGCTGCTGTTCGACGGGGTGCCGGTCAAGAGCACCTGGCTCGACTGCCAGCCCGTTTGCATGGCGCCGGGCGGTATGCCGATGTACGCCAATTGCTATGGCATCCAGCGCCACGACATCGCCTACCTCTATCCGCAGTTCCTCAACGACGCCAAATACTCGGGGTTCTTCTTCGCCGTTGACACCGATTACTGGCTGCGCCAGGGCAAGCTGCACCGTGGGCTGAACTACATTTCGGCCCGGGTCGGGACGATGGACCCGACGCGACCGCCCAAGATCATCGACCAGATCCCGGTTCAGGTGCGCTGCAACGAGGACCTCGACGAACCGGCATTCGGCGAGCTCGAGCGCCCCGAGGTCATGCAGGACATGGTGGGGGTGGAGCTCGTCAAGGGTTGGGTGATCGACTACTACGTGAAGGAGCTCTGGGTGTGGGTGGACGGCGTGCTCGACGGCAAGATCACGACCGGCTGCGACGGCGTGCACCTGTGTATCCGGCGCGACGATGTCGCCTTCAAGTATCCCTGGCTGCCGTACCCCAACGCACTGTTCAACGGCTTCGAGTACCAGCTCGATACTCGCAAGTACGTGGACGGTATCCACACCTTGGTGCTCGAGACGAAGGACACAGCCAACAACCGCAACTTCTGGGTGCAGCGAGAGGTTCGTTTCAACAACTTCAACCGCTGAGGTCGAGCTGATCCCGTTTTGCCGCCCCGCCCCGCCGGGGCGGTTTTGCTTTGGTCAGCCGTGCGATACGATACGCGGGAGCGCCTCGCCGCGGCTCCGTCGAGACGGCTGGCCAGCATGGTGCGGCGTGTGAGACGGCGCCTGAATGAACGATCTCAGCCGTGATGATGGCCTCCCCCCGCCACCGGGCGGGAAGGTACTGCCGCGTGCCGAGCACTCCCTCTCGCGTAGCCGGATCTCCCCCAACGCTCTCAAAGTGCTCTATCGGCTCCATCGCGCTGGTTTTCTCGCTTACCTCGTGGGGGGCGCCGTGCGGGATCTGCTGCTCGGTCGCCAACCCAAGGATTTCGACATCGGCACCAACGCCCGTCCCCAGCAGGTGCGGCAGCTGTTTCGCAACGCTCGCATCATCGGCCGCCGTTTCCGGTTGGTGATGGTGACGTTTGCCGACGAGGTGGTGGAGGTGGCAACGTTCCGCCGCTCGCCGGAAGTGCCGGACATGGAGGACGGGGAGATCGCCGACGCGCTGGCCCCGACGGTCGAGGGCGAGGAGTTCGGAACGCCCGAAGAGGACGCCTGGCGTCGGGACTTCACCATCAACGCGCTGTTCTACAGCATTTCCGACTTCTCGCTCATCGACCACGTGGGGGGGCTGGCCGATCTCGACCGCGGGGTCATTCGCTCGATCGGTCCGGCCCGCCTGCGCTTCGGGAACGATCCCGTGCGTATGATGCGGGCGGTGGAGTACGCGGCGAGGCTCGGGTTCGCCATCGACCCCGAGGCGGCTGATGCGATCGGTGAGCTGCGCGCGGAGATCCGGCGTGCCGCACCGGCCCGCATCGCCTACGAGCTGGGGGAGAGCCTGAAAGGCGGCGCCGCCGAACCGATCTTCCGCGGCCTCGACGAGGCGGGGTTGCTGGAGCTCATCGCGCCCGAGATGTCGGCTGCGGCACGTGTGAACGGGGACGTATCCCTTTGGCGGCTGCTCGGGGCTGGAGACGCCGCGGTACGGGCGGGCAAAAGGCCATCGGAGGACGCGCTGGTGGCGCTGCTGCTCTTGCCGCTGTTCGTCCCGTGTCTGCAAAGGGTGCTCGACACCGGTACGGCTGGCGGAGATAGCGAGCGCGAGGCTCGCGAGCTGTGGGCGGGGGTCGCGCTGCGCCTGAGCTTCTCGCACTACCGGACGCACCTGCTGCGCAACGCCTACTATCTCTTGGCACGGATGCTGGCCGTGCCTCGCTCAGCCAAGCAGGTGGTGCGTGTCGTGCGCCACGAGGCGCACGAGGTGGCGACCTGGATGGCAAGCTTTCTGGCTGCCACGAGTGAACGCTTTCGGCCGGCGCTCGAGCGCTGGCAGGGTGCGGCTGATCGGGTGGCGGCCGGCTTGCCGCCGTTGACGGACGGTGGTGAAGGCACGGCCTCTCCGGCCCGTCGTCGTCGCCGCCGGCGTCGGCGCGGCAAGAGGCAACTCCGAGAGGGAGCGACGACGTGAGCGACGACGTGCGCACCCAACTCGAGTCGTTGCGGGCGGAGATCCGCCGGCACGAGCATCTCTACTACGTGTTGGCGCGTCCCGAGATCTCGGATTATGCGTTCGACCAGCTCATGGCCAAGCTACGACGATTGGAGGCAGAGCACCCTCAGCTGGTCACCAGCGACTCGCCCACCGCGCGGGTCGGAGGCCGTCCCCTGGACGAGCTCCTCCAGGTACGTCACGTCGTGCCCATGATGTCGCTCGACAACACCTACAACGAAACGGAGCTGGAGGAGTGGTACGAGCGTGTCGTGCGTGGCCTCGGGAGACCGCCCTCGGGGCTCGTCGCCGAGCTCAAGATCGACGGTGTGTCGCTCTCCCTCACCTACGAGGCTGGCCTGTTGGTCTCAGCGGTGACGCGCGGCGACGGTGAGGTCGGCGACGACGTGACGGCTAACGCCCGGACGATCCGTACCCTGCCGCTACGCCTGACCGGGGCGCCGGAGCGGGTCGAGGTGCGCGGCGAGGTGTTCATGCCGCGGGAGGTTTTCGCTGCACTCAACCGCCTGCGTCGGGAGGAAAACGAGGAGCCGTTCGCCAACCCCCGCAACGCTGCCGCCGGTGCCATCCGACTGCTCGACCCACAGGAAAGCGCCCAACGCAAGCTGTCGTTTTTCGCCTATCAGGTGCCGCTCGCCGAAGCGCTCGGGCTCGAGCGCCACTCAGGAGCTCTCGAGAGGCTCGCGAGCTGGGGGTTTGCGGTCAACCCCGGCTGGCGACGCTGCCGGGAGATGGCCGAGGTCCACGCCGTGATCGCCGAGTGGGGAGCGCAGCGGGGAGCGCTCGGCTTCGATATCGACGGGGTGGTGCTCAAGGTCGACGAGCTTGCCGAGCAGCGGGCGCTGGGCGCCACGAGCAAGTTCCCGCGCTGGGCCGTGGCTTTCAAGTACCCACCGGAGGGCGTGCGGACCCGCGTTCGCGACATCGTCGTGCAGGTCGGGCGCACGGGTGTGCTGACGCCGGTTGCCGAGCTCGATCCGGTGCGGCTCGGAGGCAGCACCGTGTCGCGGGCGACGCTGCACAATGCCGATGAGGTCGGCCGGCTCGACGTGCGGGTCGGCGACCTCGTGTGGGTGGCCAAGGGCGGCGATGTGATCCCCAAGGTCGAGGCTGTCGACGTCAGCGGGCGACCGGAGGGAAGCGTACCGTTCGTCATGCCCTCGACGTGCCCCGAGTGCCGCTCGCCGGTGGTCCGCGACGAGGGTGGGGTGGCCGTGCGTTGCCCCAACCGCGCCTGCCCGGGGGTGCTCCGCCAGCGTCTCGTCTACTTCTGCTCCCGTGCGGGGCTCGACATCGAGGGCCTTGGCCGCCGTCTGGTCGAGCAGCTCTTGGCGGCGGGGCTGTTGTCCGACCCGGCTTCGCTGTGGGACCTCGACTGGACCAGGCTGGCCGAGCTGCCGGGGTGGGGAGAGAAGTCGGCGACCAATCTGCGCGAGCAGCTCGAGCAGGTGCGTCGACGGCCGCTGTGGCGGCTTCTGGTGGCGCTCGGCATCCGCCACGTGGGCGAGAAAGCGGCGAAGCTACTCGCCGCCCGCTTCGGATCGCTCGCGGTGCTGGCGGCGGTGAGCGAAGCCGAGCTGCAGCAGGTCGATGGCATCGGACCCACGATTGCTGCCAGCGTGGCCGGGTTCTTCCGCGATGCCGCGAGCCGCCAGCTCGTGGACCGGCTCGTCGCGCGCGGTGTCGACCCCAAGGAGACGCCGGTGGAGTCCGCCGGCAGCGGGCCGCTCGCGGGTCTGACGTTCGTGCTCACAGGGACGCTCTCGCGGCCCCGGCCGGAGGTTCAGCGGCTCCTGGAGGCGGCCGGGGCGCGGGTCGTCGACAGCGTCTCCCGCAAGACCAGCTTCGTGGTCGTGGGTAGCGACCCCGGGTCGAAGGCGACGAAGGCGGCCGAGCGCGGTGTCGCGGTGCTGGACGAGACGGGGCTCGCCGCGCTGCTGGGGGAGAAGGGAGTGATCTGGTGAGCCGTGCACGGGTGCTGCTGGTGGACGACGATGATGGCTCGCGGGCCGCGATGGCCCTCGGGCTGCGGCGCATCGGTTTGGAGGTTGTCGAGGTTGACTGCGGAGAGGCGGCGGTACGCTTTTTCGAGGGTGGCGAGGACGCCGATGCGCTGGTCACCGACGTCCGCATGCCCGGGATCGACGGCTACGAGGTGGCCCGACGGGCGCGCGAGCTGCGGCCGGAGATGGCCATCCTCATGGTCACTGCATTCGGCGACGTGGATGGTGCGGTGCGGGCGCTGCAGGGGAGCGCCGACGATTACCTGACCAAGCCCGTGAACCTGCTGGAGCTACGCCGGAGAGTGGAGCTGCTGCTCGACCGCCGGCGTCTCGGCCGCGAGAACCGGGAGTTGCAGGAGCGGATCGACAAGCGTTTCGGGTTCGAAAGCATCATCGGGCAGTCGGCAGCGATGGAACAAGTGTTCGAGCGCGTGCGGGTGGTCGCGCCGGCGCCGTCGACGGTGCTCATCTTGGGCGAGTCGGGGACCGGGAAGGAGCTCATTGCCAACGCCATCCACCAGCACTCGCCGCGGGCTGGCGGGCACTTCGTGGCGCTCAACTGCGGTGCGATCCCGGGCGAGATCCTCGAGGCCGAGCTGTTCGGCCACGAGAAGGGCGCGTTCACTGGCGCCCACCAGCGCCGCATCGGGAAAATCGAGCTGGCGAGCGGCGGCACGCTGTTTCTGGACGAGATCTCGGAGCTCTCGGCCGATCTCCAAGTCAAGCTGCTGCGGGTGCTCGAGGAACGGAAGATCGTGCGGGTCGGCGGCAACGATGAGATCGCCGTGGACTTCCGTCTCGTGGCGGCGACCAACCGCGACCTCGAGGCGGAGATCGCGGCGGGCCGTTTTCGCCGGGATCTGTTCTACCGCCTCAAGGTGGTCACTGTCGCGCTCCCGCCGCTGCGCCAACGACACGAGGACATCCCGCTTTTGGTCAACCACTTCATCGAGGTGTTCAACCGTCAGATCGGCCGCAAGATCAAGGGCGCTGCGCCTTCGCTGCTGGAAACGCTGCGGGCCCAGCCGTGGCCCGGCAACGTGCGGGAGCTGCGCAACGTCATGGAAAACATGGTGCTGTTCTGCGAGGGCGACACGCTGACCGTACGGGACCTGCCCGCCGAATACCGATTGCCGTCAGCGGCCGATCCGGTTCGCAACGAGCCGGCCACGGCAGGAGCCCTTCCGGCCGAGAGGTTCGCTCCGCGCACGATGGCCGAGATCGAGAAGGAGGCCATCCTGAGGACCCTCGAGCTGACCGGTGGGCACCGCGCCAGAGCCGCGCACATGCTCGCCATTGGTCTCCGGACGTTGCAGCGCAAGCTCAAGGAGTACGGGACCATCACGAGTGACGAGCCCGAGGAGGAGTGACCGTCGCCCCACGCCCTCGCGGCTGGTATCGAGTGAGCGGTGGCGCACCCTCGTCATCAGCCACCGGTCGCCAGACCGGCCCAAAAGGGTACAATCGGCGCAAGTGAGGGTGTGATCATGGAGCTGCCTGCGAAGGTCATGGTGTATAGCCAGATTCTGGGCCTCTCGGGGACGCAGGGGACGCTGGTGGCGATCCGGCCGGACGGCTGCTACGAGCTGCGGCTGCTGAGCCAGGGACGGACCCACGCGGTGCTGCTGCCGGTCGAGCAGACCGGCATCGTGTTCGCCGAGCCGGAACCCGATGTGCTCCCGGAACTCGCTATCGAGCGCTAGGAGCCGATCGGAGAAAGCGGCCCTCCCCATTGCTCCGACGGGCGCCTCGCGTCTTGGCGGGAGTGTCTCGGGCGGTCGATGGCGCCGCGGCCACAACCCCGCCGCGCGAGTCCGCTTGCGCTCGTGGCGAGGTCCGAAGTGCGGACGGTCACGAACGCAGCAGCCAGGTTGCGATACCCAAGTAGCTGGTGACGGTGACGATATCGGTGAGTGCCAGGGCGACCGGGCCGGCGGAGATGGTGGGGTCGAGGCGGGTTCGGTGGAGCAGTGCCGGTATCGATAGACCGAGAAGCGAGGCCGCGAGCAGCGAGAGCAGGATCGCGCTGCCGATCGCCAGGCTCGCCAGCCCCTGCCCCTTCCACAGGTAGGCGACGCTTCCCACCACGGCGCCGGCCGCGAGCCCGAGGAAGACGGCGGTCGACGCTTCGCGGCGCAGCATGCGGGCATACCAGGGGCCGTCGGGCTGCAGGTGCCTGAGAGTCGGGATGGTGATCGCCAAGGATTGCGCCGCGACCGCCTCGGCGAGCCCCAGCACCAAGGTGAGGAAGAAGGCCAGGACGATGGCCTGTTGCAGCGTGGCTTCGAACACGCCAGCGAGGAGCGCGCAGGTGATCCCACCGGTGATGGTGGCCCCCAGCCAGGGGAAACGCAGCCTGAAGGCACCCACGGTCGAGGCGGCCCGGACCTGCGAGACGCGGAAGCCGATCGTCTCGAAAAGATCGTCGACCTCCTGCCGCTCTGCGAGGTCGAAGACCTCGTCGGTCAGCAGGGTGACGTCCACCACGCCGAGCAGCCTGCCTTCGGCATCGACGAGCGGCAGGGCGAGGAAGCGATGGGTGAGAAAGAGTTCGCACGCCTCGAGCACGGTGGCCGTGGCAGGGAGCGAGATCACACGGCGCAAAGCGAGGTTTCCGATCAGCTCGTCCGGCTGGGCGTGGAGAAGCCTCCGCACCGGCAAGACACCGACCAGCCGCTGGCTCGCGTCGACGACGTACAGGTAGACCACTCGCTCGCCCAGCTCGCGCGCGCGCAGCGTCTGCAGCGCGTTCTCTACCGACAAGCCCTCCTCGAGTGAGGACATGTCGACGTGCGCGAAATCGAGTGCCGGACGAGCGAGGTGATCATGGTCAGCCATCCGCGGCAAGTGTACCAACCTCAGCCCGGTGAATCACGCTGTGGCCAGGGGTGCTACGCTGGGGATGCCATGGTTGTGGTGTGTGCCTTCTGTTGGGGGGTGGCAGCGGTCATCGGTGCGGTTGGCGTCAGTCCGGACCCGGCCGCGCACCCCTGGCCCAACAGCAGCGGCCAACCACTGGAGGAACGGGTCGCGCCGCCGCCGGGGTGCATTCGGGGGGCGCAGGAGCCGGGGCGGTTCGGGGTCTGGCTGGGGCGGCTGCCGCTGCGGCCGGGGCGGCCGCCGGTCAACCTCTACGACGGGAGGCCCAAGGTCAACCAGGAGGCGCACGAAGCGGTGGTGGCCATCGACGTCGGGCGAAGCGACCTCCAGCAGTGCGCCGATGCTGTCATCAGGCTACGCGCGGAGTGGCTGTGGGAGCGCGGGTGCGAGGATGCCATCGCCTTCCACTTCACGAGCGGTGACCTCGCGCGGTGGACTACCTGGAAGGACGGTTGGCGGCCCCGGGTGAGCGGTGCCCGGGTCACGTGGGCGGCAACTGCTCGCCCGGACGGCTCGTACGCGGCGTTCCGCCGCTACCTCGACACCGTCTTTGCTTACGCCGGGTCGCTCTCGCTTTCTCGTGAACTCGACCGTGTGCTCGATCCGCTGCAGATCGAGCCAGGCGACGTCTTCGTCCAAGGCGGCTCGCCGGGTCACGCCGTGTTGGTCGTCGACGTCGCCGAGAACGCCGACGGTGTCAGGTGGTTCCTCCTGGTCCAAAGCTTTATGCCAGCGCAAGAGGTCCATCTCCTTCGCAACCCCGCGACTGTGGGCAGCCCGTGGTTTCCGGCGTCGGCTTCCGGCGAGCTCGTGACGCCAGAGTGGACGTTCCGCTTCACCGACCTGCGGCGCTTTCCACCGGTAGAGTGCACGTGGTAGGTCTTGGCGATGCTGGGAGTGGGTGACGAGCACCACCGGTGCACCACGTTCCACCTGAGCACCTCTTCGCGAAACGCCCGGAGCGCGCTAAGATGCGACGGCACGAAGGAGGAAGCCGTGGCCCACGTACTCCTGGTTGACGACGACGCCGACATCATCGAGATCTACCGCACGGTGCTGGAGCAGAGCGGGCACAAAGTCGCTGCCGCCTACTCGGCACAGCAGGCGTGGGATGCCATGGAGAAGGCGGTCCCAGAGGTGCTGGTGCTCGACGTCATGATGGAGGAGTTTGACGCTGGATTCCGCCTCGCCCACGACGTGGCCATCCGCTACCCCAACCTGCCCATCCTGTTGCTCACAGCCGTACACGACTACATGAGCGACGCCTGGCAGTTCGATAAGGACAAGGATAAGGGGTGGCTGCCCGTGCACCGCTTCCTCGAGAAGCCGGTGAGCCCTGAGCAGCTCCTCGCTGCGATCAAGGACGCCCTCGCTGGGGCCGCGTCGAAGAGCTAGCCCGCTTTTTTCACCGAGGTCCTGCTCCGCGGCCGGGTCTTGCCGCGCTGGCGGGTGTACCGAGACCTCGGAGCCGGCGACGTACTGTCAAGTACGACGTGGCTTCGCGGTCGTTCGTGCGCCCACCATCACCGGCATCTCCGGGAACGTACGACGAACCCGGGTGAGGAATGCGGGCTCGCCGAGATCGAGCCAGAGCGCCAGCGCGTGCTCCATATGCGCCCGGAGCTTCGCAGACTCCAGCCGCCTGAAAGCCGGTGAGAGGCGCTCGGCCGAGACCGTACGGACTCGGTGGCCCAGCCCCAGCGAGGCCGTGGGCAAGCTGCCGACCCCGGCGTCCAGCAGTACCTCGGTTGGGTACACCCTGCGGCCGTCGCGCCAGGTGGTGAGAGGGAGCGCGGCAGCGACCATGCCGGACCCGGATCGCCGCTGTATCGCAGCCCGGCGGTCGAGCTCGTCCACGAAGTTGTCGGGCAACGTGTAGGTGACCTTGCGGGTGCCACCAGCGGGCAGTTCGTGCTTCGCCAGCTCACGAGCCATATCGAACCTCGTGTCTCGAACCGCACACCAGTCCGGTTCCCGGGCTCCGTCAACGAGCGGCGGCGCTGTGGACCAGCGCAACGATCTCCTCACGGGCTGCCTGTACCTTCGGCGACAGCGGCGCTCCCAGCGCGACGAGCAGCGGCCGCACACCGACGAAGTACGGGCGCATCCGGGGCGCGTCAAGCTGCCATGTGCGGATGAGCAAGCCGAGGGGTACCGAGTGGGTGGAATGGCACCAGGTATCGAGCCGTGAGGTGGGGACGAACAGCCACGGCTTACGGGTCGTTGCCGCCACGGCGTCGAAGATGAGGAGGACGTGTGGACGATGCCGGCGTACGAGATGGCCGGCGTTTTCGACCCCGATCTCGACAGGAACGGAGGTGAAGCGCTCGTCGTTGAGCGCTGCGAGGTCACGGGCGATGAGGACGCCCACGGCGTCGTCACCCAGCATCTCGTTGCCGATCCCGAGGACCAGCACGCGCTGGGCGTGGTCGCGAGCGCGCTCGAGTATGCGGGTCAGGCGGAGGGCGGGATCAGACATGTGAGGGCCCCAAGGTCGAGGGTCGGAAGCCTGGAGTCGAAAGGCGAGAGTCGAAAGTCGACAGCCCAAGGTCGAAGGTCGAAGGTCGAAGGTCGAGAGTCCTCCCCCGGTCCCCCCACAGGGCACGGCCACTGCCCGCCCTCCTCCGCCCGTCCCGCCCATCGAGCTTGGGCTTGCACGCGGTTCTGGGCCTTCGACCTTCGACCTTCGGCTGCCCCGAAAGCACCGGCGCCTCCCCCCGGTGACGGGAGGAGGCGCCTGATCGAGCGACGAGGGGGGGAATCGCGCTCACTCCATGACGATCTTGAGGTCCTCGCGGGAGAACGCCGCCAGGGCGAACTCCTGGTCGAGGTAGATCGCATCTTTCGGGCAAACCTCGGCGCAGCGCTCACAGTGAACGCAGCGATCGAGGTAGAGCGTCATCGTCATCTTGCGCTTCGGTTTGGGCGCGGGCTGTCCCTCGACGGCCGGCTCGCTGGGGGGGATCATCTCGACGTTGATGTGGATTGCGTCAGCGGGGCAGTCGCGCATACAGACCTTGCAGCCGATGCACGCCTCGCCCCTGAACCGGGGGGTGCCGCGAAAGCGGGCCGGCACGGAAGCCGGCTCGAACGGGTAGAAGCGAGTGACCGGCCGCGAGAAAAGGTTGTGCAGCAGCTCGGGAACCAGGATGGCGGGCTTGCTCATTGGGCGGCTCCGCTGGCTTTGATCAACAGCACGATGAGGAACTGCACGACGCTGGCGGGTGCCAGCCAGCGCCAGGAGAACGTCACGATTTGGTCGATCCGGATGCGGGCGCAGGCCGCCCGCACCACCGACAGCAACGCGACCACGAACGAGGTCTTGACCACGAGCTGGACGACGCCGAGCCACAGCCCGCCACCGAAACCACCGAGAAACACGCACGCCACCAGCGCCGAGCCGACGTACATCAGAATGTCCTTCTGCAACCGAAACAGCGCCAGCTTCTTGCCCGAGTACTCGGTGAGCGGACCACCGACGACCTCGGTCTCGGCTTCGGGTATGTCGAACGGCACGCGCTCGAGCTTGGCTTGCAGCGTCAGCAGGGCGACGCAGAAAGCGATGACCTGCACCGGCAGCACCCACCAGTTGCCCGAGGCCCACGGGTAGGCTGCGATTGCCGCCAGCTTCCAGCTCCCGGCCATCACGGCAGGAGTCAACAACGCCAGGAAAAACGGTACCTCGTAGGCGAAGAGCTGGGTGAGCACGCGGGTGCCTCCGAGCAGCGAGTAGGGGCTGACCGAGAACCACCCGGCAAGGAACAACGCGAACGAGGGGATGGCGAGCAGGTACGCCACCACCACGATATCACCCTCGAACGAGTTGAAGCGCGACAGGTGCCACACCGGGATGTACAGACCCGCGGTGACCACCGAGGCGAGCGACAGCAGCGGCATGAACGCAAAGGCGCCCTTGTCCGCGTTGGCCGGCGTGATATCCTCCTTGGACAGCAGCTTGATGATGTCGGCCACAGGCTGCATCATGCCGCTCCACCCGGTGTACAGCGGGCCACGGCGGTTCTGCATGCGGGCGTAGAGCTTGCGGTCCAGCCACTCGAGCCAGGTCGAGAAGCCAGACTGGAAGAGGAAGCCCGGGAACACCAGCAAGTACAGCGCGACCTTCAGTGTGCTCATACCATCCCTCGGCGTCTAGAAGTGAGCTCCGCGGTTGCGACGGTACCAGTCGATGCCGTACTGGCGCAGCTCGCCCCAGGTGGTAACCCGCCGGCCGCGCCTGCGGTCGGTCAGTGCGATCGTGGTCCGGTCGGTGCACGAGTAACACGGGTCGATGGAAGCGATGGCGATCGGGATGTCGGCCACGAGCGAACCGACCACCGACTCGCACGCCGCTTCGAGGTTGGCCAGCGTGGGCGCGCGCACCTTGACCCGCTCAGGCTTCTCGCTCCCGTTGGAGCGTACGTAGTGGATGTCCTCACCGCGCGGTGCCTCGTAGTACGAGATGGCGGTGCCGGCGGGTACCCGGCGCATGACCTTGGGGGCCACGAACTCCCCCTCCGGCAACGCGTCGAGAATCTGCTTGATCATCTTGCACGACTCGACCATCTCCAACACCCGCACGAGCACTCGTCCGAAGACATCGCACTCCTCGTTGGTGATGACCTTGAACTCGAGATCCGGGTAGGCGGCGTGCGGGGCATCGCGGCGGGAGTCACGGTCGACACCGGATGCGCGGGCGAACGGCCCTACCGTGCACATCTCGATGGCATGCTCCTTGGAGAGCTTGCCGACGCCACGGATGCGCGCCTCGAACGAGGGCTCGTTGCTGCCGATGTTGGCGTAGTACTCGAGCCGGTCGATGAGCGGCTGGAGGATCGCTAGGATCTTCTTGCGCTGCTCCTCCGAAAGGTCGCGGCGCACACCGCCAATGGTGTTGAAGGCGTAGTTGACGCGGTTGCCGGAGATCTCCTCGAGGGGGTCCATCACCAGCTCGCGATCGCGCCACACCAGCATGAAGAGGGTGTCGAACCCGACCTCGTGTGCCGCCACCCCTAGCCACAGCAGGTGCGAGTGCAGCCGCTCGAGCTCGCACACCAGCGTACGCAGATAGAGGCCGCGCTTGGGCACCTCGAGGCCGAGCAGCTTCTCCGTGGCCTGGCAGAACGCGGTCGTGTGCGAGTGCGAGCAGATGCCACAGATCCGCTCAAGGATGTACATGCACTGGTAGTAGTTGCGGTCCTCGCACAGCTTCTCGAGGCCGCGGTGGTTGTAGCCGATGTTCATCCGGGCGCCGACGATCTCCTCGCCCTGGATGTCGAAGTCGAACTTCACCGGCTCCTTGAGGAACGGATGCTGTGGTCCCATGGGTAGGTGAATGGTCTCAGGCATGATCTCCCCCCTTATGCCCTATTCCATCGAGCCTGACGGCAGCTTGGTGTCCTTGCGGAGGGGATGGACCCCCACCGGCCAGTCGTCCGGCAGCACCTGCCGCCGCAGGTCGGGGTGCCCGACGGGCGTGATCCCCATGACGTCGTGGACCTCACGCTCGTACACGATGGCCCCCGCCACCGTGCCGGCCAGGCTGGGCACCTCTGGCTTGTCCTTGTCGATTCGCACCTGCAGCGTCACCACGATCCCCCCGAGGAACGGGTACGACAGCAGGTAATGCTCACGCATATCTTCAGCAACGATAGTGGACAGGTTCGTGAGCCCGAGCCTGTCCTTGAGGGCGGCGACCGATTCCCGCAGCGCCTGGGGGCCAATCTGCACCCAGAAGTAGCCATCGGCGCCCCGGCTCACGTTGTCCTCGCCGAACACCGCTTTGACCTCGGACTCCCAGTCGCGACCGACCATACCGCCTCCCTAGATCTTTCCGAGCAGCTTCGCGACGCCGTCGATGAGCGCCTCGGGCTTGATGGGGCATCCCGGGATGTAGGCGGAGACCGGGATCACTTGGTCCACGCCGTCGAGGATGTTGTACCCTCCGCGGAAGGCCCCCCCCGAGCACGCGCACGCACCCACCGCAACGACGAACTTGGGCTCCGGCATCTGCTCGTAGATGCGCTTCAGCCGCGGCGCCACCTGCCTGGTCGCGGGCCCGGAGCAGAGCAGCACGTCGGCATGGCGCGGCGTGGCCTTGAGTAGTACGCCGAAGCGCTCGAGGTCGAAGTGGGGCATCAACGCAGCCAGGATCTCGATGTCGCACGCGTTGCAGGCGCCGGAGTTGAAGTGCAGCACCCACGGCGACTTCTTGCGCGCCCATCGCTTGAGTCCTTCGAACATACCAGTCTCCCCCCTCTCTAGTCTACGTCGCTGTAGAGGATGGAAATCGCCGCCGCGATCACGACCAGGTAGGCGACGGCGCGGAATGCGATCACCCCACCGGGCACGGTGGCCACCGACAGCACAGCCACGTGCATGATGGTGAAGAACAGCGCCGCGACGAAAAAGCGGCTGTACCCGAACGAGAGCTTCTCGGCCTCGAAGCTCTCGCCGCAGGCGTAGGGCTCGAGCTTGCCGGGGGTGGCGTCGAGCGCCGGCGCCAGCAGCTTGCCGAACCCGTACACGAGCAAGGCGATCCCCATGGCGATCAGGAAGGCGATCGGCGGTGACAGGAGGATGTCGAAATCCATGGCCTACCCCCTCAGCCGCGACAGCATCCGCACGTCCAGCGACAGGTTGGTGCGGTGACAGACGACGATGATGGCCAGCATCACGGCAGCCAAAATCGTCTCGACGATGATGAAGGTGACGATCAGCGACTGGATCAGCGTCGTCATGCCGAGGTGGGCGCCAGCCCCGAGCAGCACCAACGTCACGCCCTTGGCCAGCACCTCGACCCCGAGCACCAGCCGCAGCAGGTTGCGGTAGGACAACAGCAGGTAGACGCCGACCAGGAACACCAGGAAGCCGGCGAAGAACAGCCCGAGCACCGCCTCAGTCATGGTGACCTCCCGCCAGCTTGGCGCGAAACACCGCCAGCACACCGAGTACCCCTGCGAGGATGATCGCGACCTGCCCCAGCACGTCGGTGCCGCGCTGCCCCCAGAACGCCTCGGCAAACGATGCCGGTGCTCCCACCGGCGGGGCGGGCGCGGTCAGGTAGCTCGCCAGCCAGTGCGAGCCACCGTACGCCACCGCGGCGAAGACGACGAGCATCGGCAGGAGGAAGCGTGCGGGCAGCCGCGACTCGACCCCCTGGTCCGAGTCCTTGGTGAGGCTCACGGTGGACACGAACAGCACGGTGATGAGCCCGGCGCACACCGAGAGCTCGAACACGGCGGCGATGTTGGCCCCGAACTGGAACAGCACCACCGATAGCAGCACCGAAGCCGCCGCCAGGGCCAGCGCCGAGTAGAGGAGATCGCGGAACAGCCCCAGTAGGACCACCGCCACGACCAGCAGCACGAGGCAACCGACGAGCAGTGTCATGGCTAGTTACCCCCCACCAGTACCCGCGCCGCCGGCTCGATGAGCCCACGCAGCACGGAGTCGAAGAACACGCCCACGAGCAGCGTCGTGGCAGCCAGCACCACGACCGCGACCGACATCGCCGCCGGGGCTTCCTTGAGCTCGTTCCATTTCTCGTTGAGCTTGCCGAAAAACACCCGGCGCTGCAGGTAGAGGAAGTAGCCGAGCGTGAAGATCGAGAAGAACACGGTCAGGAACGCGACCACCCACTGCTTGGCCGCGACCGCGCCGAGGATGATGAAGAGCTTGGAGAAGAAGCCGCCGAATGGCGGCACCCCGGCGATCGACAGCGTCCCGAACACCGAGGTGACGCCGGTGACGCGCATGCGGTTCTCGAGCCCGCCCATCTCGCGGATGTCGCGCGTGCCGGTCCGGTACTGCACGGCGCCGGAGTTCAAGAACAGCAAGCTCTTGAAGATCGCGTGGTTGAGGACGTGGAACAGCGCGCCCACGATCCCGAACCAGTTGCCGATCCCGAGGCCGATGAGGATGTAGCCGATCTGCGAGATCGAGGAGTAGGCGAGGAGGCGTTTGAAGTCGGTCTGGAAGTAGGCGACGACGGCGCCCACCACCATCGATAGGAGGCCGAGTATGAGCAGGGCCCGAAGCACGTGGGGCGGCGCCGCGTAGACGCCGAAGAAGAGGCGGACCAGCGCGTACACCCCGGCGACCTTGATGACGACGCCTGAGAGCATGGCCGAGATCGGGGCCGGGGCGGATGGGTGGGCGTCCGGTAGCCAGGCGTGGAACGGCACCACCGCCGCCTTGAGCCCGAAGCCGGCCACGAACAGCCCGGCGGCCAGCATGAGCACCGGGTTGCTGGCAGCACCTCCGGCGAGCGCCGCCCTGAGCCCGGCGAAGCCGAGCGTGCCGGTCGTGGCCAGGATGAGGGAGATGCCGATCAACACCATGCCGGTGGCCACCACCGAGAGCAGCAGGTACTTGAGTGAGGCCTCGATGCCGTCGAACTCGAGGTTGTACGCGACGAGCACGTAGGCGGCGACCGAGGCGACCTCGAGGAACAGGTAGAGCGAGAAGAGGTCGCGCACCAACACCATGCCGTTCAGACCCATGACCATGAGCAGCAGCAGCGAGAAGAACTTGGCCCGTCCGCCGTAGTGCCCGATGTAGTCGATGGAGTACACTGCGCAGCACAGCCCGACTCCGTTGACGACGACCAGGAACAGTAGCGACAGGCCGTCGACCTCGACGTGCGCGCCGAGCCACTCGAACGTGCAGGTGGACGCGGCTCCGGGGAGGAGCAGCAGGCAGGTGACCACCGTGACCACCATCGCCAGCGTCACGAAAGCGTCGGCGGCGCGGCGTCCGAGCTTGGACACCCACGGCATGAGCAGGGCGCCGACCAGGGGGGTGAGGAAGAGGGTTCCGACCAAGCCTTCCATGGGCGACCTCGCCTTACATGAGCACCAGGGCCAGGACCACGATGAGCCCGACCACGACCCAGCTCAGATAGTTCCCGTACACGCCGTTGTGGACCGCCGAGAGCGCTGGCCCGGAAACCGCTTTGCCGCCGGCGACGATGGCATCCGCCACCACGTCGATGAGCCGCTCGAAGTAGCGGAAGACGACCCGCGTCAGCCACTCCACGACCTTGACGCCGACCTCGTACCAGTCGAGCTTCTTTTCCTCGGCCAGCCGCAGAGCGCCAGCGGTCGCCGGTGAGGTCCGCAGCCCGCTGAACGCCTCGGCCGGCGAGCTCGTCCGCTCGCGCGCCACCAGGTACAGCGCGATGCCGAGGATCCAGACCAGCAGCGACACGTAGGTGAGCGGGCCGACGTGGTTGAACATGGCGGTGAGCCCACCGGGGCCGGCCGGCCCGACCTTGAGCTCGAACGCCGGCACCGCAGCGGCGAACACGAGGCCGGTGAAGAAGGCCGCCACGCCGAGCAGTAGCGCCGGCACGTACTCGCAGCCCGCGAGCGCCGGGCGGGCAACCGGGCGTCGCTCCCACACCACCGCGAGCAGCTTGGTCATCACCGCGACGTTGAGGATCGCTCCCACGACCAGCAGCGCCAGTACCGAGGGTGCACGGTGCAGCATGCCCTCGAAGATCAACTCCTTGGCCATGAACCCGCCGGTCGGGACCATCGAGATGGCGGCCAGGTAGGCGAGAGCGAACCCCCAACCGATTGCCGGGACCGCCCGACCGAGCCCACGCAGGTCCTCGAGCCGAGCGCTCCCGGCCTTGGCCTCGAGCGCACCGGCGGCGAAGAACATCCCCGACTTGTAGGTCGCGTGCGTGAGCATGTACATGAGCGCGCCGGCGATCCCAGCCACGTGCGAGGTGGCAGCACCGGCGACCATGAACCCGACCGGTGAGATGGCGGTGAGCGCCAGCGTCTTCTTGAAGTTGCGTTCGACCAAGGCAGGCAGCAACACGGCGAACATGGTGACGAGCCCGAAGATCACCATGATCACGCGGGCCCGCCGGTCGAGGATGAACATCTGGTTGGTCACCGTGATCAGGAACGAGATCCCGAGGATCTTCTCGAGCGAGGCCGGCAGCGCGGCGAAGCCGGTCGCCGGCATGACCTCGGCTGCCTCGGGGATCCAGGTGTGGAACGGGAACATCCCGGCCTTGGCTCCGGCGCCCAGGAAGATGAGCACGAACGCCACGAGCCCGGCCTCGGGCGTGGCGGCGATCCGCACCGGCTGGCCCAGCAGCGGGCTGCCGCCCAGCAGCAGGTACATCATCAGACCCATCACCATCAGGAAGTCGGAAGTGCCACCGATGATCAGCGCCTTGAGCGCGACCCGCTCCGCCTGCTCGCCGCCCGAGGCGATCGAACCGTACAGGGCGAGCAGGAACATCTCCCAGAAGATGAGCAACACAAAGACGTTGGCGGTGAGAACCACGCCGCAGGCGGAGCCGAAGGCGAGCAGCAGCGACCCGACCAGTAGCGCCGGGCGTGCGGCACCAGCGACGGAGCGCAACGCGTACATCCCGGTCATGAGCTGGAAGAAGCAGACGAAGGCGAGCAGCAGCAGCCGCCACGCGTCGAGCGTGAACGCCAGGGTGAACGGTCCCGCGAACGGCGAGCTCAGCGCGAGCGGCGAGGCGCCGAGCGCGAGCAGGAAACCGAGCGTCGACAGCCCGGCCACCGTGAGCGGCAGCGCTGCCAGCGCCCTCGGGTTCTTGCGCGCCAGCGGCGTCACGAGGGCGGCGAGGATCGGTACCACGATGAGCAGGAGCATCGCGGTCATGGCTTACCTCCAGAGCCCGGCGAGGGTGTAGAAGATGGTGCGCTGGGCGGCGGCCACCTTGGCCAGGGCGAACGGCATCGGCAGGAAGAACCCCGCGAGCACTGTCATCACGGCCAGGATGGCGACCACGGTCACCATCACGGGCGCGCCCTCGTGATGCGACTCCCCGCGCGGCTGCCCGAGGAAGATCGTGTGGAAGCTGCGCAGCATGTACAGCAGGGTGAGCACTGCGGTGAGGATCGCCCCGACCGCCAGGTAGTGGTACCCGCCGTTGACCATTCCCTGAATGACGAAGTACTTGGAGAAGAACCCGGCCATCGGCGGGATGCCGGCGATGGAAAGTGCGCACACCAGGTAGGCCACGGCGGTGACCGGCATCTTCTTGAAGAGCCCGCCCATCTTGGTCATGTCCTTGGTATGGGTGCCGTGCTCGATGATCCCGGCGCACAGGAACAGCCCGCCCTTGGCCAAGCCGTGCGCCATGATGTACAGCAGCGCTCCCACGTAACCAGTGGCGGTGAAGGCGAACAATCCGAGGAACGTGTAGCCGATCTGGCTCACCGTCGAGAAGGCGAGCAGCCGCTTGATGTTGGTCTCCTGTAGCGCCGCGCAGGCCGAGACGAAGGCGGACCCGAGAGCCACCGCCAGCAGCCACTTGTGCCACTGCGGCGGGATCGACAGACCATTGCAAAACAGGCGGGCGAACCCGTACAGGCCGATCTTGACCAGGATCGCGGCGTGGAGCAGCGAGGTGATCGTCGACGGCGCCACTCCGGCGTCGGGCAGCCAGGTGTGCAGTGGCACCGAGGCGCTCTTGGAGAACACGCCAGCGAGGATCAGCACCAGCGCTACGGCGCTGACCGTCTTGCCCCGCAGGTCGGCGATCTCGAACGTCCCGTACTGGGCGTACACGAGCACGAACCCCAGCAGCATCAGCACCGCGCCGCCGAACGTCACCAAGAATGCCTTGTCGGCTTTCCAGATGTAGTCGGGCTCGCGGAAGTAGCCGATGAGCCGCCAGCAAGCGAGCGCCGAGATCTCCCAGAACGTGTAGAGGAAGATGATGTTGGTCGAGAACACCAACCCCATCATCGCGCCCAGGAAGAGGGTGACGATGAAGTAGTACTCGGGCTCGTGATCGCCGTGCTCGATGTACCCGAGCGAGTAGATGGCGATGAGCGTGGCGATCAGCGAGGACGTGAACGCCATGAACGCCGCGAGTGCGTCGATCGTCAGCGACAGGTTGATGAGGTCTCCGTAGAACGGGATCTTGAAGCTCGTCACCTGCCCGGCGCGGGCCGGTCCCAGCAGCGTCCAGGTCATGAGGTGAGCGGCACCGATGAGCGCCACCGCCAGGTACCCGGTGAGCTTGCCCTTGCGCATCCACCCCACCACCGGGATGAGGAACGAGCCCAGGAGAGGAACCGCAATGATCGCGAGCGCAGTCGTCTGCAAGTCCATAAGTTCCTGCCTCACAAGTAATTAAGTGCGGAGACGAAACCCACGCGCCATCCCAGCCGTCTCGGATCGTAAGGATAGCACCAATTTTCACAATGTCACCAGGGACGCGCGCTCGCGCCAGGAAGGGGCGAGCGAGGCCGAGCTCCGAGAGAGCGATCGGGATCCGTGGCCAGGGTCCAGGCGCCGGTATGTGGGAAGGACACCGTCACCTCGCGAGCTTGCCGAACGAAGCGCGAGGCCGTGACGCAACCGAAGGCCGCGGCAGCCCCCATTGCCATTCCGATCCTCGTGGCCCCCCGACTGACCCGCTGGGGACGGGATGGGCAACGGCACGGGGTCGGGTCAGGGTAGATCTAGCCTCTGCTCGGTACCCGGGTTTGGCTGGTGTGAGGCCGAGCGCAAGGTCAGGGGACCGGAGTACCCGAAGCCATCTACCTCGCCGGGCGGGAGAGGCCGTCGGCGGCGACGACGACACCGTCGGAGGGGACCTCGAAGGCGGCGCGAAGGGCGGGCACGGCGGTCTTGACGGCCTCGCCCGGGACGACGAACGCGACCGACGAGATCGAGGTGCTGATCGCGTGGACGGTCACGCCGGCGGCGGCCAGGGCACGGGTCGCCGTGGCAGCGCATCCCGAGCGCTCGCGGAAGTGGGGGCCGTGCACGGCCAGCACGGCGACACCGCGCTCATAGGTCGTGGAACAACTGGGTAGCGCCTCGCTCACCGCGGCGAGAACGGTTCGCAAGTCGCAGTCCTGAACACAGAAGAGCAGGTGCCCGTGGCCGTCGCAGCCCCCCACCTGGACCACGAGCTGGGTGTTGATCTTGTGTGCGGCCAAGGCGTCGAGGAGCGTCGAGACCGCGGTGGAGACCTCGGTCGAGACGGTGGTACAGACGGCCGCGAGCCCGAGGCACTCGACGATGCCCGTTGCCCTGATGGGCAGCTGGGTGCTCATCGCGGATGACATGTTAGGATTCTACCGCTTTCCCGGCCGGTGGGGGCGAACCGAAACCAGGCCACCAGAGGCAGGAACAGGAGGTCGGCGATGTCGATCCGCCACCCATGATCTCGATCCCGGTGCGCGATTGGGCCGTGATCTACGGACACCCCAGCCGACTTGCATCCACACGGTCTCTTTACGTATCGGCCAACCTTTACCGGGACCTTCCGGACCCCGACGCCGGGCGCGAGGAAATCGTCCGGGCGATGACGAGCCACAGGGCGGGTTCGCTGCGACCTCCGGTGGGGCCGGCTACAGTCTCGGCAGCAGCAGCGCGTTGAAGAGCAGCTTGTACGTCGCCGGGGTGGAAGCACGGAACTGCGGGGCGAAGGCGTACAGCACGAGCTGGCCCTTGCCCTTGCGGGTCCACACGGCAGCGGCGGTGTTGGCGAGCAGCTTCTCGCCCTCGAGGTAGCCGGAGAGCAGGATGTCGTGCTCGGGGAACGAGGCGAGCACGCGGCGGTCGGCGTCGGGCGCCGGCTGTCCGGTGCGGAACACCGGGCGGCCGCGCGAGAAAACGCCGGACTCGGGTGGCATCCCCCACGTCAGCGGGTGGTCCTGCAGCACCTTGACGCGCAGCCACGAGCCGGTGACGTCGAGCCCCTTTTTCCCGAGCTCGTCGCCGATGTCGCTCACCGGCAGCCTGAAGTCCTCGGTGACGTCCTTGCCGCGCTGGATCTCGAGACCGTCGAGGAACAGACCGCACGAGCGGCCCCAGGCCAGGATCACGCCGCCCGTATCGAAGAACGCCATGAGCTTCTCCATGCCCTTGGCACCGATCCCCTTGCGGAACTCCGGTGGGAGGTCCGGCAGGTAGTAATGGTCCTGAGACTTGTAGCGGCCCTGCTCGAGAACGTTCTTGTCGGTCGAGGGGAAGATCACGAGGTCGAATGTCTTGGCGAAGTCGGTCTTGTCGAAGTCACCCGGGTGAACGACCTGGAACGGCACGCCGTAGCTGTCGAGCAGGTAGCGCGTCCACCCCGCGTCCATGTCGTGGAAGAACGTCTCGACGAGGGCGATGCGCGGCAGCTTGACCTGGCGCAGGCCGGCCGGCTCGGCAGCCAGCACGGTGGCCGGTACGCCGATCTCTCCCAGGAGCTTGGACAGTGTCCTGGGGTCGGCGCCGGGGCGGATCGCGAAGCTGCCGGCAGGCAACGTCACGTCGCCCACGGCGAGCGGCTTGTCGATGCGGCTGGTGGGTAGCCCCGCCTTGAGAGCCGCGAATGCGGCGCGGAACGCCTCGTTCTCGTTGGCCGAGAACGCCACGCCCCAACTGCCGGCGGGGAGCTCGCGCGGGCCGGCTGGAAGCGCGAGCGGCGCCTCGAGGCGGCGCAGTCTCTTCTCGAGCTCCGGTGCCCGCACGTCGACCTGCTCGGCGGTCACGCCGCGGTGCAGCGGCAGCGACCAGCTCGTGATGTCGTAGGGGCGGATGATTTCACCGTCGGGCGTGAAGTGTCGGAGCGGGAAGCGCTGCTTTTCGAGCACCTCCTTGATGAACGGGCGGAATGGCTGGGCCAGCGGCACGACCACCGAGCCGGCCTCGAACTGCCGGCCACCGGCGGTGACGCGCTCGGTCGCGGTGTAGACCTGGATGCCGTGCTCGAGCAGAAGGTTGACGAGCTTGACCCACTCGCCACGGTCGCGCTGCGTTGGCGGCAGCACGAAGTAGTACGGCGCCTGGGTGCGCCCGCGTTCGACCTCGCGCCGGCAGATGTCGTTGCGGAAGCGCAGGAGCTCTTCGCGGTAGGTGGAGGCGGTGCGGAGCAGCGAGCGAAACGAGGACAGCTCGTACACCACCGCGTCTCCCAGCCGCCACCACCCGCCCGGCCAGGGGTCGAGAAAGTTGACGCTCTTGGCGTACTCGACCACACCCTTGTCGTTGGCAACCAGCTCGGTGGGCTCGACGAAGATCGGAGAAGCGCCGTTGACAGTGGCGTTCTCCGTCAGCAGCCCGACGACGTTCTTCCAAATGCAGGTCTCGGTGGAGCCCGGCCAGTAGTCGTCGAACGCCCAGTGCTGAGCGATGCCGGTCAGGCCGTCCTGATGCATGTCGCGGGCCATGCTGGTGCCGAAGGTGGCGATCCACGTCCACAGGCCGGCCTCGATGTTCTCGGTGATCGGGTCGTGTGAAGGCGGGCAATAAAAGCGCGGTCCCGAGCCGCCCATGCCGTGCTTTTCGACCATCACCTGCGGGAACCACTCGGACGAGGTCAGGCGGGCGATCGCCCGGCTGTCCTCCTGCGTCAGCGTCACGAAATCGCGGTTGTTGTCGTGCCCGACGTAGCGGTGGTAGACCGCCGGCAGGTCGGCGCCGTCCCACGGCGTGCCCGCGTACTTGCGGTAGTTCTCCACCACCATGTCGAGCCCGTCGGGGTTGTGTGCCGGGACGACCATGAGCACGACGTTGGCGAGCTGCGCCAGCACTGCCGGGTCCGCCGTCGTAGCCAGCTCCCAGGCGTGCTGCAAGAACCCCTGGCACGGGGCCAGCTCGTTGGCGTGCATCGACAGCGTCTCGAGCACGAACACCCTCCCGTTGGCGACGAGCCCGGCCCGTTCCGCTTCCGGGATCTCGGGGTCGAGCGCGAGGCGGCGGTTGATGGCGTGCAGCTCGTCGAGGCGCGCGATGTTTTCGTCCGCCGACACGAACACCACGTACATCGGCTTGCCGAGGGGGCTGGTGCCGATCTGCCGCATCTCCAGCCGCGGCGAGCGTTCGTCGAGCAGCTTGAGGTAGCCGACGATCTGCTCGTAGTCCAGGAGCTTGCCGTCGGCCCCGGGGGCAAAGCCGAAGTGCGTCTGGGGAGACGGCAGCGCCGCCACCGCGAGGGCGCCCGAAGCCACCAGCACGCCACCGCACACTGCCAGGATCGCTGTGATCGTTCGCATGGTTCCTCCCGCCCGCAGCGAGGCTAGGCCGCTCGTGGCCTCCGGTCAAGCAGGGCATCACGGCGGTGCGTCAAACCAAGGACCGGCGCGCGGCCCACGCTTGGGGACCCGGCGCTGTGGCTTCGGTGAACGGTGGGGGTGACTGGGCAGGGCGGCTTGTGTCGGCGAAAAGTCCATAGGGTGCCAGGCAGTTGGTACCTGAAATACCTGGCCGTTCACGTCTAGCACCTGGACGCGCGGCAGGCCGATCACAGCGCCTCCGATGACAGCGAGCAGTTGAATCGTTCCAGGGGGGATCCCCGTTCTCCCTGGCTCGTGTCAGGCAGTCGAGTCCAGCGCTGCGGCCGCCTGCACGGGGTGGAAAAGCCCGGCTCGACCGAAAACGCAAGCTGCGGGTCGGCCGTCACGCCCCAGGGGCGAGACGGTGGCGTAACCGGCGGCTGCGAGCGAGAGCAGCGGCTCGTTAGCCCGCATTTCTCACCGCACGCGTTTTAGCGGTCGGTGGGGTGGTTGTGGTGGGGTGGGAGTGTGATTGTGGGGTACGTGCTGGGGTGTTGGCGATGAGGACGTGCAGTCG
>JAAYVZ010000143.1 GCA_012516935.1 Holophagae bacterium | reverse complement strand
CGCTCGGTTTGCCGGAGCTCCTCGAGCTCCGCGGCGAGGCGCCGGCGCGAGCGCTGCAGCCGGACGACAACGGCAACGAGGAGAGCTACGGCCAGGGCAAGGACGAGAGCATCCCAGTGCCGGGCGAGCAGGTCCGGGCTCATCGACGGGTGCTCCCAGCGCAAACCGCGCCTTCGGGCGCGACGCGCTCGCGCCCACCGCCGAGCGGTTGGCCTCGTGACGGCCCGGCTCTTGCCAGACACACGACCATGCGCAGCCTCGCTGTCAACTGGTCACGACTGTACCGCGCTTTGGCCCCGGACGCGAGAGTCGGCCCCCGCCGGTTGCATCGTCGAGCGGATCTCGTACGACCCCGACGGCACCCCGCACGCAGAGGCTCTCACCGTGACCCGCAGCGGCCTACCGGTAGGCGGCACGACCACGCCCCTTTCCGAGACCACGCTCGCGTGGACCGCGAGCGAGCCCGCGAGCTGGCAGGCGGGCGGGGAGTACCACCTCGCCGTCCCCTCCCTGCTGGACCTGCGCCGTCCGCCGAGTCCCGCCCAGACCGCGCCGCGCAGGAAGGAGAGGACCAGGACAACGACGCCCCCAGGCAACGGACACCCCTGGGAGACATGGTGCGGGTATCTGGGTGTCCCTTGACCCCTGTCGACCGCGGATGTGGCCCTGGGGTACACGCAGCTCGCCGAGGTGGAGCGGGCCTGGCGGGCGCTGAAGACCGACCTCGACCTGCGGCCGATGTACCACCGCAAGGCGGACCGCATCACGGCGCATGTGCTGCTGTGCTGGCTGGCGTTGCTGCTGGTGCGCGTCTGTGAGGTCCGCTGCGGCCGGACCTGGCGGCAGATTCATCAGGAGATGGACCGCTTGCAGCGCGGCGAGTTCGAGGGGCCGGCCGGCCGCTTCGCGCAGCGCACGGAGCTGACGCCGTTGCAGGCGAACATCCTGAAGGTGCTCGAGATCGCGCCGCCACCGCGTTTCCAGATGATCGCGCCGGTGGCCCCTGAGGCCGCCCGCGTCGCGTCGTAGCGACCGGCCGGGCACTGCTCAGAACCCGAAATCCGTAGTCACACGCGCGAGTCACGCCCAATGGGTCGATTCGTCAATGACCACCGTACTCTTCGCCCGTCCGCGTCGGGCTACCCGTGTGGAAGCCGGGATGGGCAGGGATCAGGATGCAGCGGGGGGTTGACTTGTGCGGGCTGCGGGCGACGGACGGAAGGGGTGGGCTATCCCAGAGCCGAGCGTACCGTTCGGGCGAGCTCGAGCAGGCCGAGAGGCTTCTGGGCGGCGAGGGTGACGTCGAGCTCCTGCAGAGTGCTGATCTGCCCGGGTGCATAGCCGGTGAGAACGACGATGGGCAGCGCAGGAAGGGTGTTCCTGACATGACGCACGAGCTCCTCGCCGCCCATCACCGGCATGGTGAGGTCGGTGAGAAGAAGGTCCACGCGCATGCCGGACCGCAATCGCTCCAGCGCCTCGCGCCCGTTACCGACGGCCTCGACGTGGTAGCCGAGCATGACGAGCGCCTGTTCGATCGCGGTGCGCACCTGCTCCTCGTCCTCGGCCAGGAGGATGTGCTCACCGTGGCCGGTCGGCAGCTCCGCCTCGGGCTGCAAGGGCGTGGGCGGCGGGCCGAGGTGCTCGGGAAGGTAGACGTGGATCGTCGTGCCCTCGCCCCAGCGGCTGTGTGCGCACACGAACCCGTCGTTCTGGGTGACGAGGCCGTACACCTGCGAGAGGCCGAGACCGGTGCCGAAGCCGTGGGCCTTGGTCGTGAAGAACGGCTCGAAGATATGTGACAGGTGCTCGGGCCGGATACCCGAGCCGGTGTCGGTGAGAGCCAAATGAACGTATCGCCCGGGTGCCATACCGGCCACCGGTGGGGCATCTGACGCCCCGAGCGCCAGCGGCCGGACACGCAGGCGGAATACGCCCTCCCCGGGCATTGCGTCGCGGGCGTTGACCGCGATGTTCATGATCACTTGCTGGAGCTGAGTGGCGTCGGCACACACGTGACAGAGCTGGGTAAGGTCACGATCGACCTCGATACGGATGCGCTCTGGGATGGTGTGGGCGAGGATCTGGGCCACCTCGGTCACGAAGGCGCCGAGCTCGAGAGGGTCACGCTCACTGCCGGAGCCGCGCGAGAAGTCGAGGATGGAGCGGATGAGCTTCGCGGAGCGCTCGGTTTGCTCTTTGATGACGCGCAGCGCCTCACGGGCGGCGGGCCGCTGCTCGGGGTCCCGAAGGAGCAGCTCCGCGTGCGTGAGGATCGCCGTGAGGAGGTTGTTGAAGTCGTGTGCGAGCCCCCCTGCGAGCTGACCGATCACCGCCAAGCGGTCCTGTTGCTCGAGGCTACGGGTGAGGTGGTGCTCGCGGGTGGCATCGTGGATGACCAGAATCCATGCCTGGTCCGGGCCCCGCATGGTTGGTCGGGCGCGCAGCTCGAACAGGCGAGGCTCGTCACCCGGTGTCCGGAGCCTATACGGGAGCCCGCCAGTGCGCGGCGTCAGGATGGTCGCGAGGGGCACGCCCCCGAGGTCGGTCACCGGCTGCTTCGGGCTGTCGTGACCCAACAGGGCGAGATAGTCGATGGCCATGGGGTTGGCAAGGGCCACGCGATGGTCCTCTCCGAGCATCGCCACCCCGTCCGGGAGCTGTGAGATCAGCAAGGCAAGCGTCTGCTGGTGCTCATCCAACCGGGTCCGCAGCCGCGCCTGGTGGAGCACCACACCCAGCATCCCCGCGACCTCGCCAGCGACCTCCTGGTCGTCGGCGGAGAAGGCGTCGATGCGGCGACTCGAGAGGGCGAGTTGGGCGATGAGGTTCTCCTCGACGGAGAAGCTGCAGACGAGCAGCGTGCGCACCCCGGCGGCGAGCAGGCCATCGAGAGCTGGGGAGCGGTCGGGGTAGGAGGCGAGGTCCGAAAGGTAGATGGTGCGGTTGGGCACGAGCTCGCCGGACAGGAAGTGTCGGAGCTGGAACGTGCCAGCCTGGGGCTCGGCGAGCTCCGGCACGCTATCCAGCGCGACGTACTCGCCGTCGCTCGCCGCCGGGTGGAAGACGATGATGGCTGCACGCTCGGCCGGGATGATCTGGCGCAAACGGGCGAGCGCGGCTTTGGCGATCTCCGTGGTGGAGCGGGCCGCGAGGATGGCGAGATCGATCTCGTGCATCGCTTCGACGCGGTGGGCGTAGCGGCGCAGCGCTGCCTCG
>JAAYVZ010000142.1 GCA_012516935.1 Holophagae bacterium | reverse complement strand
GAGCGCGGTGAGACTGGTGCTCGGCGCACGGTGGCCGATCGACCGGTCGGCGGTCGTCCTGCTCCCCGCACTCGGGCTTGTCCTCCTCGGCAGCTGGGAGGAGCTTTCCAGCGCCCGTTCCCCGGCCTCGCAGCTGGGTGGGAGCCTGGCCGCGCTGATTTCGATGCTGCTGGTGAGCGGTTGGGTGTCATCGTGGAACCTCTGCTGCACCTTCTTGTGGCCAATGGACGAGGCGACGCCCTCCGTCATGCGGGCGGTTGCAATCTCGACCCGCGGTCGGCAGCGTGGCAGCGTGCGCATGGCGACGTCGTGGGTGCTCGAGCCGGCGGTCAATTTCTACCGAGTGAGGAGCGGGATCGAGGCCCTTGCACCGGTCGACCGGGAGCCGATCCGGCCGGGCTACGACCTCTACTACCTGTACGGGCGGCAGCGCAACGCCGTGGGCTCGTTGGATCTGATCGTCTGCCGTGAGTACCCCGAGGCTGGCACCGTGCTGGCCGTGCCCAGCTCCCGCTCCTGCCCACCGCTGTGATGGACAGCCAGCAGCCGGCTGCTCGCCTCAGGTTTCGATATCGGCGATAGCTGCTGCGGCGTCGGAGGAGCCCTGGATGACCCGCTGGAGACCAGGGAAGTAGCGGTCCATGATCGCGACCGAAAGATAAAGGTTGCTCTGGAACTGGGCGTGGCTCAGCGTGCTGGGCTCCGCCTCGTGCGCCACCTTGAACCGCACCTCGCCATCCGACAGGTCGAGCTCGAAGTTGCCGAGCAGCAGCCCGTAGTTGGCCCGGGTCAGGAATTCCATGACCTCCCGACGCCGGTGCTCCGGCACTTTCCCCTCGACGAAGGTGAGGTAGCGCACGACACCTCGCTCGGCGTCGACCACGATCACCATGCGAAACGATCCGTTGTCACCGGCGACAGCCATCTCAACGGCTGTATGGCCGCCGATCCGGCGGAACTGCACCCCGTCGTGCTCCAGGTGCGTGAGGATGCTCTCGAAGAGGTCAGACACGAGACTTCCTCCCGTGGTCATTGTAGTCCTCGACAGTCTCCACCCGCCGCTGCACCCGGACAGGCGGGAGAGTCGTCTCTGGCCGGCCGCCGCCGTCGGGATGTTACCCTCTCTGGGTGCTACGTCTGCTCGTCGTCGGCCCGGCTTGGCCGCTGCGTGGGGGCATCGCCCGCACCACCACCCAGCTCGCCCAGGCGCTTGCCGCGGCTGGCTCACTGGCCGGCTTTCTGACGCCGAAGCGGCAGTACCCGCGTTGGCTCTACCCGGGCGCATCCGATGTCGACCCCGACGCCTGCCCACGCCTACCGCAGGCGCGTCGCTGTTTCGGGGTGCTCGAGCCGTGGTCGTGGAGGACGGCGGCGAGGTACGGCAGGGCGGCGGCCGCCGACGCCCTCGTGCTGCCGTACTGGACCTGGGTGTGGGCACCGTTCGAACGCTGCCTGGCACGGCGCCTCGGCTTGCCGGTTGTGGCGGTCGTCCACAATCCAGCCGATCACGAGGCCACCCGGCTGGCTCGGCTTTCGGCTACCTGGGTGCTCGACCGGGCAGGCGCGTACTTCTGTCACGCCCGGGCGGTCGAGCGGCAGGTGAGCGAGAGGTTCCCGGGGAGGCCGACGGCCGTGCACCCGCTACCGGCCGACGCTCCGCCGCGCGCCGAACGGAGCCTGGCGAGAGCCCGACTGGGTGTGGCGGATGGAACCGTCGCGGTCCTCTTTTTCGGCCTCATACGGCCTTACAAGGGTGTGGGTGTGCTGCTCGAGGCGTTTGCTGGCCTGCCACGAGAGCTACCCATGACGTTGCTGCTGGCCGGCGAGCCATGGAAGGACGAGCGGAGCGCGTTGACCGAGCGCCTGGCCAAACCCGACCTCGCAGGACGAGTAAGGGCGAGGCTCGAGTGGATCCCGGAGCAGGAGGCAGGGGAGTGGTTTGCAGCGGCGGACGCTACCGTGCTGCCGTACCTGGCAGCCACCGGCTCGGCGGTGGCCGCCCAGGCGCTGGGCGCCGGGCTACCGGTAGTCGGCACGCAGGTGGGCGGGATTGCCGAGGTCATCGAGGACGGCAGCAACGGGCTGCTCGTGCCGCCTGCCGACCCAGCGGCCCTTGCGGATGCCCTGTTCCGGTTGACCGCGCCGGGAGCCTTGGCTCGTTTGGCCACCGGTGCGTCGGTGGCCGCCGGACGCTTTACGTGGCGCTCCTACGCCGATGCGCTGGCGGCCCTCGTCGGTGTTCTCCTTCGCAAGACAATGGGTCGACACGACGTCCCTGCGGGCTATACTGAGGCGAAGTCCGGAGACGCGACGTGCTCCAAGTGACCTCTGGAGGTCGGGACTGAACCCTCTCTGGCTCTGCGTACCGGTCGTGCCCGCGGTGCTCGATACGCTCGTGCGGTTTCATTTGGCGCGGGCGAGCCGACGGCGTGGGCCGAAGGCGGTGTCCGCGGAGGTGGCGCGGCCCCGCTGGCTGGTCGTGGTCCCGGCCCGACGCGAGGGTAGGTCGGTCGAGCCGACGTTGCGGTCGCTGCTGGCTGCGGCCAAGGGACATGCGGTGCGCATCGTCGTTCTGATGGACGGCCCCGATCCCCAGACCACGGCGTGCTGTCGTGACCTGGGCGCCGAGACGCTCCTGAAGACCCCGCCGGGGCCGACCAAGGGAGCGGTGCTGGCGTGGCTCGTCAGTAACGCTGGTAGCCTTCTGTCCGAAAGCGACGGGGTTCTGCTCGTCGATGTCGGGTCGCAAGCGGCTTCGAACCTGTTCGATGCTCTGGTCTTCGAACCGGGTGTGGACGGGCTGCAGACCCGGCTGACGGGAACCGGTGCCGGCACCGGGCTGGCCGCCGCCCACTCCGAGCGTGTGGGACAGGAGTGGGAGGACCGTGGGCGTCAGGCGCTGGGGTGGTCCGTCCGGCTACGCGGTACCGGCAGCGCCCTGTCACCACGCGCCCTGGCCTGGGTGGCGCCCCGGTTGCGCACCCGCGTCGAGGACCTCGAGGCCACGCTCCTGCTCGCTGCCGCGGGATACCGGATCGAGCTAGCGGAGGTGGAGATTCGGGACGACAAGCCGGCTGCGGTAGCCGATGCTGCTCGGCAGCGGGCGCGCTGGTTGGTCGGTCGGCTCCATCTCGCGCTCCGACATCCGCTGGCGTTTGGGCAGCTCTTCCTGAGACGGCCTGGCGAGGCGTTGGCGTTCGCTGTCGAGCTGCTGAGCCGGCCGTTATCGCTCACGGCGTTGCTGCGGTTGCTGGTCGCCGGAGCACTCACGGTTTCCGCAGTCGCCGGCAATGGCCAATCGTGGGTGGAAGTGGTGGCTGCAGCGGTGCTCGTCGCCTCGGTGGTCGGCGATCTGACGATTATCCAACTGGCTGGGAGCATCAACTGGCGTAGCGCGGCTAAGCTGGTATCAGCCTGGTTGGGAGCGGTGCTGCTGGCCCCGCGGGCGCTGTGGCGCTGGACGCGGGTCAGGCGATGAGGGCGCTGCTCATCGTCTCGCGCTTTCCGTTTCCCCCGTATACGGGCGACAGAATACGCGCCACGGCATGGATCGAGGCTTTGATGGAAGCCGACGATCTCACTGTCGTTGCCCCGCCGGGGAGGCTCGAGCTGGTGCCCCGCGGTTGCCAGGTCGTGACGGCAGCCCGTACCCCCGTTCGCCTGCTGGCCTGTGCCCTCCACGTCGGCTTGCGCGG
Organism: Holophagae bacterium; assembly: GCA_012516935.1. Taxonomy (GTDB): domain Bacteria; phylum Acidobacteriota; class Thermoanaerobaculia; order Thermoanaerobaculales; family Thermoanaerobaculaceae; genus JAAYVZ01. The sequence goes on along the minus strand of JAAYVZ010000142.1, from coordinate 24,198 downwards.
CCTTCCGGCCACCTCCCTTCTCGCGGCTGGCTTCGCGTGGCGAAACGCCATTCGAGCGGCCGAGACGGTGAGTGGGCCGTTCGACGTCGCCATCGTCCAGCTCGCGCGGCTGGACCCGTGGGTGTTCAGATACCTGCCGGCGGGCCGGAGAATTCTCGACGCCATCGACGCCCTCGGCGCCAACCTGAGCGAGCGGGCAGCCGCGTCGCTCGGGGTGGCGAGCGCATTCTGGCGGCAGGAGGCGGCCCGCACGGCACGCCTCGAGACGGAGTGCGGTCGTCGGTACGACGCGGTGTCGGTGGTCGCTCCGGCCGAGTGTGCCGCCTTCGGTTCACGAGCCGTGGCGATCTCGCACGGCACGGTGCTGGGGCCGCCGGCGAGCGGCCCGCGCGACATCGACGCGGCGTTCTGGGGGCGCCTCGCGTACTTCGCCAACGAGGACGCGGCGCGCTTCCTGCTCGACGAGGTCTGGCCGGCGGTGCGGAGACGGCGGTCGAGAGCGACGCTGCTGGTAGCCGGGGCCGACGCCCCGGCGTGGCTGCGCCGGCGTCACGGCCACGACGGAGTGACGGTGGAATCGCCTCTGCGCGACCGCGCAGCCGCCCTCAGGCGTGTGAGGGTGGCGATCGTTCCGCTGCGGTTCGGAAGCGGCGCCTCCAACAAGGTTCTCGAGGCCGCCGAGGCCTCGTGTGCCGTGGTTTCGACTCCGGAAGGCGTGCGTGGGCTACCGGAGCTGGCTGCTGAGGTCGAGCTGGCGCACACGGCGGAGGAGCTGGCGTCGAGGCTCGTGGGGCTGTGCGAGTGCCCGGCGATGGCCGACGTGCAGGGCCGCCGGTTGCGCGAGGTGGTGGAGTCGTGCTACTCCCGCGACACCGCCCGTCGGCGCCTTCTCGCGCTCGCCCGCGGGGTGGCGACGGCAGGGGGGTAGGAGGATTTCGGTGGGCGTTGACAGACCGAAGGTTCTGGTGGTCGTGGGCACACGGCCGGAGACGATCAAGCTCGCTCCGGTGATCGAGGCGCTGCGGGCCGACCGGCGGCTCGAGCCGGTTCTCGTCGCCACCTCACAGCACCGCGAGATGCTCCGACAGGCGCTGCGGCCATTCCGGCTCGTGCCCGATGTGGACCTCGACATCATGACGGTCGGACAGACACCGACCCGGGTCGCCGTCGAGGTCCTGCGACGCTTCGAGCCGCTGCTCGCGGAGCACCGGCCCGCCTGGGTCGTCGTGCAGGGCGACACGACCACTGCGTTCGCAACCGCTGTGGCTTCGTTCTACGGCGGTGTCAAGGTCGCGCATGTCGAGGCCGGGCTGCGCACCGGGAGGCTCGACGCCCCGTTTCCGGAGGAGTTCAACCGACGCGCCGCCGCCGTGGCCACCACCCTGCACCTGGCTCCGACCCCACTGGCTGCCGCCAACCTGCGCGCCGAGGGGATCGACGAGGAGAGCGTTCTGGTCGTCGGCAACACCGTGGTGGACGCGGTACGACGCATCCGAAAAATCCGCCCCTGTCCGGTTTCCGCCGACCCACCGCTGGTGCTGGTGACCCTCCACCGGCGCGAGAGCTTCGGGGGTCCGATCGCCCGCGTGCTGGGAGCGCTCCGTGCCCTCGCCGAGCAGAACACCGGGCGTATCAGGCTCGTCTACCCCGTACACCCCAACCCCAGGGTGGACGGACCGGCGCGCGAGGCACTCGGCGGCGTGCCCGGCGTCGAGCTGCATGCCCCGCTCGACTACCCCGAGTTCCTCGAGCTGTTCGCCAAGGCCCGCTTCGTGCTCTCCGACTCCGGCGGCATCCAGGAGGAGGGTCCGACGCTCGGCGTGCCGGTGCTCGTGCTGCGCGACACCACCGAGCGGCCGGAGGTGCTCGAGTCGGGGTGGGGGAAGCTCGTCGGCACCGACCCGGACCTCATCCTCGCCGAGTCGACGAGACTGCTCCGCGACGACGCAGCCCTCGCCGCGATGAAGCGAGGCCCCAACCCGTTCGGCGACGGGCACGCGGCCGTGCGCATCGCTACGGCCCTGGCCGAGCGGACCTGATCCTCACGCGCCGAGCGGCAGCCTGAAGCGGCCGTACCCTTCGATGGAGACGAGCAGCTCCCGGTCCCCCGGGTGCGGCGGGGCGAGGAGCGAACGTTCGATGTGCACGTCGATCGCGCCGCTGTCGTCTGTGTGCTCGAACGGCAACAGGTCCTTCGGCTCGTCAGGTTGGGCGAAGAGGCCCACCGGGCCCCACGTCGCGTTCCATCACCCGACGACGAAGATGCCCGTGATGACGAAGAGCCGGCCGCCGCGCTCGCGCACGTGCGACCGCAGCCACTCGGAGCGGATCGTCACCGGCGTGTTCACCGGAGCGCCTGGAAGAGGCGTGCCGGCGTCTGCGCGGCCGTTGCTGGCTGCCATCAGCGCTCCGGCAGGTTGGATGCCCTGGGCTTGGTCGCGCGGACCTTCGCCGACACCACTGCTTCCGCCGTGGCACGGAGCTCCTGGGCGGTGAGGCCTGTCGCCTCCATGATCGCGAGCTCGGTCGCGTCGGGGTTCGACGAGCCGATCGGGTAGGTGTTCTCCGAGAGCGACTGCACCTGCTCGAAGCCGGCAGCCGCGATCATCGCCAGGTAGTCGTCACGCAACGAGGCGCCTGAAATGCAGCCGACGTACGCCTCGACCGACGCTCGCACACGCTCGGGGAGGGGCCGGAGGAGGACGAGGTCCGAGACCATGAGGACACCGCCGGGCTTGAGGACGCGGTACGCCTCGGCGAACACGCGTGGCTTCTCCGGGGACAGGTTGATCACGCAGTTCGAGATCACCATGTCGGCGACACCGTCGGCGACCGGCACAGCCTCGATCTCGCCGAGCCGGAACTCGACGTTGGCCACGCCGTACTTGCGGGCGAGAACCCGAGCGCGCTCGACCATCTCGGGGGTCATGTCAACGCCGATGACCCGTCCCCCCGGTCCGACGCGCTCGGCGGCGAGGAAGCAGTCGAACCCGGCACCGGACCCGAGGTCGACGACGATGTCGCCTTCCTTGAGGGCCGCGAACGCCAGCGGGTTGCCGCAGCCGAGCCCGAGGTTCGCACCGTCGGGAACAGACTGGAGCTCAGCGGGCGTGTATCCAACGGCCTTCGCCATCTGGACCGGCGCCGCCGGTCCGCAGCACGGTGCCTTCGGCGCGCAGTAGGTGGAGCCGTCGGTGACGGCCTTGGCATAGTGGCGGCGGACTTCGGTCCTGATCGATTCATCTGACATGACGGCCTCCTGGGGTGTGGTCAGGCTTGGGGCGTTGGGGCGCCGGCGGGCTGTTGGTTGAGGGGTGCAACGCCGAAGTAGCGTCGCTGGAAGTAGAACGCCACGTTGACAAGGGCGATGAGTACCGGCACCTCGACGAGGGGGCCGATGACCGCCGCGAACGCGGCGCCGGAGTTGATGCCGAATACCGCGACCGCGACAGCGATCGCCAGCTCGAAGTTGTTGGAGGCGGCAGTGAACGAGAGGGTGGTCGTCTTCGAGTAGTCGGCCCCGACCCGGCGGCCCATCCAGAAGCTGACCACGAACATGAGCACGAAGTAGACGAGCAGCGGCGCGGCGATGCGTACGACGTCGAGAGGGATGCGCACGATGAGCTCGCCCTTGAGCGAGAACATGACGACGATGGTGAACAGCAGCGCCACGAGCGTGAGCGGCGAGATGCGGGGGATGAAGACCCGCTCGTACCAGACCCGGTCCTTGACGCGCAACATGACCGCGCGCGTGACGAGGCCGGCGATGAAGGGGATGCCCAGGTAGACGAAGACGCTCCTGGCGATTTGGCCCATCGTCACCTCGACGGCCGAGCCGGAAAGCCCGAACAGCGGCGGCAGCTTGGTGATGAACACCCAGGCGTAAACGGAGTAGAAGAGGACCTGGAACACAGAGTTGAACGCCACCAGCCCGGCACAGTACTCGGTGTCGCCCCTGGCCAGCTCGTTCCAGACGATGACCATGGCGATGCAGCGCGCTAGGCCGATCATGATCAGCCCGACCATGTACTCCGGGTAGTCGCGGAGGGAAACGATGGCCAGGAAGAACATGAGGATCGGTCCGACGACCCAGTTCTGGACCAGCGACAGCCCGAGCACGCGCCAGTTGCGGAAGACGTCGCCCATCTCCTCGTAGCGGACCTTGGCGAGCGGTGGGTACATCATGAGGATGAGGCCGATGGCGATCGGGAGGTTGGTGGTCCCGACCTGGCAGCGGCCCCAGAACGCCTCGACGTCGTCCGAGAGCGCGCCGGCTCCCACACCGACCGCTATCGCGGCGAAAATCCAGAGGGTGAGATAGCGATCGAGGAACGAAAGGCGGCGGGCGAGGTGCTCGCTCATCGGCAGCACTCCTGCGAGTCGACGGTTCGGCGGAGGTCGAAGTCAGGCCGACAAACCGCTTCGACCGGGATCGATGCCAAGGCGGCCAGGAGGCGCCGGTCGTCGGCGACGGTGGGGTCGGCAGCGATGGCATCCCACACCCCTTGGAGCGTCAGAAGCCCGAGGGCCGAAAGCCGGTAGTGGACCCAGCGTCCAGCCTTGCGCTCCTCGACCAGACCGGCCGCCTTCACCTCAGCGAGGTGCGCCGAGACGGTGGAGGCGGCGAGCTGGAGCACAGCCTTGATCTGACAGACGCAGAGCTCCGCTGGGCGTAGCATGGCGAGTATGCGCAGCCTGGCCGGGTGGCCGATGGCCTTGTGGATCAGGACCTGGCGGAAGAGGGGAGAGGGATTCATTTCGTCACTTTCCGAAATATCGTATCATAACTCTCGGTTGTCAAGCTCCGTGGGGGTGCTCGATGATCTCGGACGATCGGCTCCAGCCTGACCGCAAGCACGTCCTCGTCCTGTGCACCGGCAACTCCTGCCGCTCGCCGATGGCCGAGGGGTGGATCACGCACCTTCTCGGCGAACGGTGGGAGGCGTACTCCGCCGGCACGGTCCCTGCGGCGACGGCCAACCCCAACGCCGTGAAGGTCATGGCCGAGGTCGGCGTGGACATCTCGGGCCACGTCCCGAGGCGGGCGGCTGACATGACCGCTCGCAAATGGAACCTCGTTGTCACGCTGTGTGGCGGTGCGCGCGAGGGCTGCCCGCACTTCCCGAGCCCGGGCGAGCAGATTCACGTTGGGTTTGCCGACCCGTTCGACGCGGTGGGCACCGAGGAGGAGATCTTGACGGTCTACCGGGAGGTGCGCGACGACATCCGCGCCCGCCTCATCCCCGAGATCGCCCGTCGCGGATAGGATTCCCGCACCCCGATCCCCGGACCCCGCACCTCGGACCGCAACCCGCCAGGTGAGTTGTCGACCCCCGAGCCCGGTCCCCACCCAACGGGCTGGCCTCAGTGCGGCGTGCAGCCGCAGTCCGGGCGCAGGTCGTCGCTTTGGCGCACGAGGTCGCGCACCGTCTCACCCCCCAGTGGACCAGCCCCGGAGTCCAGCCCCCAGTCGATCGGCACGTGGTCGCCCGTGGTACGCCCCCGCCGCCACGGGTTGCCCGACAGGTCCAGGCGCAGGGTGGCCAGCGCCCGGTGCTCGCGGTACGAGAAGCTGCCCTGATACCCGTTTTCGATGCTGGACCACCGCTGGCCGTACTCGTAGGTGAGCGCCGCCTGCAGGCCGCGGCGCAGGAGCCGCCAGGTGCCGAGCGAGAGCCGCATCGTCGTGTCGCGCCGACCCTTGTCGCTGCCGAAGGCGATGATCGACTCCCAAGTCCGAGAGTGCGGGTAGTCGTCCCACGAGCCCTGCACGCTGGCTCGCAGCAGCCACGTTTCTCCGATCGGAAGGCGGCTCACGAGGGTGAGCGTGGCGCCGCGCTGGTCGTAGGGCGCCCTCTCGGCCTCGTACAACCGCCCTGAGAAAGCGAACGTGACCGGCTGCCTCCCGAGACGAAACGCACTGGCGACGCCGCCGTCCCACTCGGTGCGGGTGCGCCACGAATCGAAGAACTCTCGGCGCCCGCCGCCGGCGAACACCACCAGCCCGGCCGCGGTTTGGACGTCGAGCTCACCTCGCCACGCCTCGGAGAAGCGCGACGTCGTTTGGTCGAGGTGGAGCACCTCCCGGCGCAAAGCGAGGCCGAAAAGCGTTCTTCCCAGCCTGATCTCGGCTCCGGCTCGACCGCCGAGCTCGAGAAACGAGAGCTCCCTCGCGAGCTGGTCCTGGATGCCGTGCCCCCGAACCGCAGCCTCGAGGAACGGGGTTACCCGACCCGACATCGGGGCGCGCAGAACCGAGGAGAGCACGAGCCGCGCGATCGCGCTCTTGGCGCCGGAGGTCGTGAGGTCGGTGGGGGAGCCAGCGAACGCCTCCGTGGTACCGCCGAGACCGAGCTCGACCGAGGTCCGCCACGGCCAGCTCCAATACGGGTCGACCTGGCGTTCGAGGTACGCGCGCGCCCGGTCATCCTCTGCCCACAGAGGGGCTCGATCCCCGAGACGGCGCAGGGCTTCCCGTGCCGCCTCCGGGTTTGCCTGGTGGCGGTGGGCGAGTGTTTCGAGCAGCGCCCAGCGGCTGCGCTCCTCGGGGGTGCTCGGGCACCCGGGCGCTAAGATCGCCTGCCAGGCCTCGGCGGGGTTGTTGGCCACCAGCTCCGCCCACGCCAGGTGTGACCAGCTTTCGCAGTCGGTCGGGTGGCGTTCGAGGTGCCGGCGCAGCAGCTCGCGCAGCGCCCCCGAGTTGCCGACAGCGGCATGCGCCCGCGCCGCGAGGCGGACCAGGACCGGCTCACCGGGACAGCGGGCGAGAGCCGTCTCGGCGAGGGACACCGCTACTCCGGGCTCCTGCCGGGCCAGTGCCCGGTCGACGGCAGCGGCTTCGGCGACGATGTCGAGGCCGCAGGAGTCGGGCCCGGCCGCCGGTGCACCGACGGCGGCCAGGGGTACCAGCAGCAGGGCCGCCGCGATCCGCCTCATGGCGAAGCGACTCCCGGCGTCGGGCGGAATAGGCGGCGCCGTGGTAGCAGCGGTGACCGCGTCCAGTTCGGGTCGTACGAGGCGGTGACCGTGGCGGTGGCTGTGAAGCTCATGCCGTCCGGGGAGGTGGCAGTGAACGTCACCGTGCCGGTGGCCTGGTGCGCCTCGGGGTAGGGGTAGTAGTTGGGGTCGGCCGCGATGCGGGCGATGCTGGCTACGGTGCCCGACGCCGGCGTCACGGTCAACCATGCAGCGCTGGTGCTGGCAGTCCAGGTCAGGGTGTGCGGTCCCGAGAACGAAAGCTCGGCAGCCGACGGTCCCTGTGGGATCGCGAGCGAGACCTGCGGCGGCGAGACGGAGAAGGCCGCCGGTTGCGGGACCACCGCTTGGAGGGTGTCGTAGGGGCCGGTGGTACCGCCCGGCCGCACCTCGACCAGAGCGAGGGGGTGCAGGTTGTGCCAATCCACGAACGAGTTGATACGGAGGTCGACGGTCACCGAGGCAGTCCCGCCGGGCGCCACCGAGACGGGCAGCGGTTGGTGCACCGCGTCGCGGGTGTACATCCCTGTCACGCCGAGACTCGCGTGGCGCTCCCAGGCGAGCCCCCAGATCCCGGCCTGGTTGGTCGCCGGATCCAGCGCGACTCCCGACGTGTTGAGGACCGTCGCAAGGACGCGCATCGTGTTGGGCCCGGCGCGCCACCACCAGGCCTGAAGGTCAACCTGCGGCGGACGCGCCTTCTCCGCCTCGATCATGGTGCGGTAAACCTTGAAGTAGTCGGCAGGTCCCTGTGTAAAGCGGTAGCCGCTACCCACGATCGCCTCCGGTACCGCAAACCCCCATCCCCCGAACGCGGCGACGAAGCGCGACTCGCGGTTGCCGGCCGAGCTCCCCGCGTAGTACTCGAGGAACACCACCGGTTGCCCGGCGTAATCGATGGCGAGCTGCTTGATCGCCGCCCCGGCGACCCTACAGATCGTTCAAGCAGGATGGAGGAATGACTCGAACACGGTCACCCGCTCCTGTGCCGCCCAGCCGGTCCCTGCCAGGCCGGCAGCGAGTGTCGCCATCCCAGTGAGCAGTCCGATCGACCTCATGGGCCCTCCTGCGGTACCGGAACCCTCCGCGCCGAGTCCCAGTGTGTGTCGCAGCAGCCGGAAGCGCAACCCCTGGTCGGGAGCCGGTGTAATGGTCGCGATCGCCCACTCCTTTCCTTCTGGTCCTGACAACGGCACGGGCACCGGCCTGAGGCTCTCGCCTGACGGCATGGTCGTCGCCGGTCACTGTCAGGTCGGGAACGAGGTGGAGCTCGCGCCTGTCCATCGTCTGAAGACCCGCGAGGGAGCACCGGGCGCAGGAGCGTTCGAGCGACCGGCGGTGGCCGATTCCAGCTGGCTGGAGGTCTCGGCACCGCGGTGCGGGGTCAGGGACGCAGGCGGCAACCGGGCAGCGGCTGCAGCCTCGACTCCCACTCAGTAAAAGACGGTGCAGGTGCGGTGGCGGGGGATGGCCTTGTAGTGGGGCTGCTGGCCGCGGTTCCACAGGAGATAGTCGAGGCGCATGGCGGTCGTCGGACGACCCTGGCGGGCGAGCTCGGCACAGAGCAGCTCGACGGCGTGGACGGCGCAGGCTCGGATCTCGACTTCCTCAGCGGAGCCGGCGGCGAGCAGCGAACCTCCGGCGATACGATTGGCGAGGTCGGGCGAGTACTCGAGCACGCCATCCACGCGAAGAACATGGGGTACGAGGTTGTCGGCGAAGATCGTGAGCTCGTCGAGGTCGCGGAAGGTACCCAGTGGCGTGTCCCCGAGGGCGAGAGCGAGGTCAGCGGCGCAGAGCTGGGCGCGCTTGAAGAACGGGACCTCGACCTCCTTGTGGCGCGCCACGTCGCGGAACATCCGCATGCCGACGAGGATCTCCACCAGACGTTGCGAACAGGCACGGGCAGAGGCGATGAGTCGGGAGTACGAGCCAGCGAAGCGTTGGCGGACGAAGTGGCCGAGATCCTGGAGTGCGGTAGTGAACAACCACATGAGCTCGCTGGCGGGATGGTTGTCCAGGTCCTGGTGGAACAGCTCGGCACAATCGGTGACGGTGAGCTTCTCGAGCTGGCGAGGGGAAAAGGGGCCGTGACGACGAAAGTGGTTGGCGAGGTGGGTGGCGATGGTGAGGTAGCCGGAGCGACCGGGAAGCTTGGCGAGGTGGGGAAAGTAGCCGGAGCCGAAGTTGATGGTGTCGAGCTGGAGGATGTAGGCGGCGGTGGCCTCGGGTGAGCCGAGGTAGTGGGCCTCGGGGTCGAGCTGCGGCACAGCGTCACTGTCGAGAGGCAGCGAGGCCGCGTAGGCCGCCAGACGGTCGTGCCGAACCCGCACCCAATCGGCCTGCGCCGCCACGGCCGCGCACCGTTCGCGCACCTGCCTGCTGTACCCGTGACCGGCCGTCATGCGCGCCCCGGGAGCGACCCTAGCAATCGAGGTCCAGGTGGGTCAATCCCGTACAGACTGGGACGTGGGCGAGCGAGCCGATGGTCCAGACAGGGCCCGGGTGTTCTTCGGCGGCGAGGACCGGTTCCTCTTCGCTCGGGTGCTGCGCCGGGCGAGGCGCTCCGCGGGGCGGTGGCGGCACGCCTGCGTGCGAGCGGCTTTCGGGCGCGCATCGCGAGATGGCCGCTCCGGCCAAGGAGGGCGCTCGATCCGGAGGGGCACCGAACGCCATGTTGAAGCAGAGCGGTGGTGCGGTAAGCTCACGGTCCGAGGTGACACGATGCCCGAGCGTCTCTACACCGCACTGCCCTCGTTCATGGCCGTACTCGCGCTGCTCTGCACGGCGTCCGCGATGGCCGTAGACCCCGGTGCCCGCCTGCCCGACGGAAGGGTGTCGGTGATCGTCGAGCTGTCCGAGCCGGCAGCGGCCGACGTGTGGCGGCAGCAGCTCGCGGGCCCGTCGGTCGCTTCGACGCGGCCGGAGGCACTGGCGCGGGCGGCGGCGGCGTCACGGGCCCAGATCGTGCTGGCCGAAAGTGAGCAGCGAACGTTTCTCGAGGCGCTGGCCGACTCGGGGGAGCGGGCGACGGTGGTCTTTCGCGTGCAGCGCCTGATCAACGGCGTGGCACTCGAGGTAGACGAGGCGTCGATCCCGACGATCGAGCGGCTACCCGGAGTGACGGCGGTCCATTCCAACCCATTGCTCCGACAGACCAACGCGACGAGCGTACCGTGGATCGGTGCACCACAGGTGTGGCAGGACTTGGGTGTCACCGGCAAGGATGTGCGGGTCGGCGTGATCGACTCCGGGATCGACTACCTGCACCGCCACTTCGGCGGTTCCGGGTCGTACGCCGGGCATAGCTTCGAGGACAACAGCGTGCCGTGGAACGCCAAGGTGGTGGGCGGGACCGACATGTGCGGCGACGCGTACACCGGCTCCGCCAGCACGCTCCAGCCAGACGGTGACCCGATGGACTGCGCTGCCAACGGTCACGGGACGCACGTGGCAGGAACGATCGCCGGATATGGTGTGACCTCGGCTGGGCGAACCTACACCGGACCGTGGGTGGCCGGTCTCGACCCCGGTGCGTTTCTCATCGGCCCGGGTCTGGCGCCGGAGGCGAAGCTGTACGCTATCCGGGTGTTCGGGTGTTCGGGCAGCACGACGCTGGCGGTCGCGGCACTCGACTGGGCGTCCGACCCGAACCGCGACGGCGACTTCGGCGACCGGCTGGACGTGGTCAACATGTCGCTCGGCTCCGAGTACGGCACCGCCAACCCGGCGGCCCGCAATGCCATCAATCGTCTGGCGGGGCTCGGCTCGCTGGTCGTCGCGGCGGCCGGCAACAGCGGTGACCTCTACACGATCGTGGGAGCACCCTCGAGCGCCGACAGCGCTCTCTCGGTCGCCTCGTGTGCCGACGACGGCGTGGTTGGGGGACGGCTGCGCGTCGAAGCACCGCCGGAGCTGGCGGGCGAGCTCGCCAGCACGTCGGCGCAGTTCGGCCCGGCCCCGTCGGTCCCGGGTGTGACCGGGACGGTGGTCGCATCGGTCCCTCTCGATGCCTGCACGGCGCTTTCCAACCCCGGGGCCGTAGCGGGGGGGATCGCGCTCATCGACCGGGGGGGCTGCAACTTCACGGTCAAGGTCAAGAACGCACAGCTCGCTGGCGCGCGGGCGGCGATCGTCGCCGACAACGCCGGGGGGCCGCTCATCACCATGGGTGGGGACGACCCCTCGATCACGATCCCATCGGTGCTGATTTCACAGATAGACGGCGCTGCGGTGCGGGCGGCGCTGGGTTGGGGCGTGACGGTATCGATGCGTCTGGCCAACCTGGCCGGGACGGTGGCCACGAGCTCTTCGCGCGGGCCGCGTGGAGGCGACCTCGTGCTCAAGCCGGAGATTGCCGCACCGGGCGTGGCGATCACCTCGGCGAGCGCCCGCAGCGGCAACCAGGCCTCCACGCGCTCGGGTACCTCGATGGCCACTCCGCACGTCACGGGGGTCGTCGCGCTGCTGCGGCAGCGACGCCCCGGGTGGACCGCCGCGGAGCTGAAAGCAGCGGTGATGAACACGGCGCGAGCGGTCCTGACCGTTCCTGCGGAGGCATCCGGGCCCCTGCACGGCGCCGGCCGGGTCGGCAGCGGCCTCGTGGATCCTGCGGCGGCGGTGGCGACGGAGCTCCTGGTGATGGATGCCGATGCCCCGGCCCGGGTGGCGATGTCGTTCGGCCTCGTCGAAGCCTCCGGCGTTGCCCGTTTCCGCCGTACTGCGATGGTGCTCAACAAGGGCGCGACTGCCCAGGCGGTCACCTTCGGCTTCGATCCCATGGTCGCGGTGCCGGGAGTGGAGGTGGCGTTTCCGGAGGGCGTGTCGGTCACGGTGCCGGGTGGCGGAAGCACGACGTTCCCGGTCGAGCTCGTTGTCGACGCTCCGGCGGTGCGGGCGGTTCGCGACCCTGGGGCCGGAGCCACCCAGGACGGTCAGCCGCGACACTACCCGATCGAGCACAGCGGACATGTCCGGCTCGCGGCCGCCAATGGCGCCGAGGCGAGGCTGCCACTGCACGCGGTGATCCGGCCGGCGAGCACTCTGGCGCTCGATGTACCGGCCTCGGGGCTCGTGGTCGGCACCAGCGCGACGACGGTGGAGCTACCGTTCCGCGGCCTGGCGCTCGGGATGCCGGGCAGCGACGAGGCGCCTGTCGCAACCGCCCTGGTCACCCCGCTCGAGCTGGTGTGGAAACACACCGGTCCGGAGCCGACGGCCAACCGGCACGGCCAGATCCGCTGGCTCGGCTTGGGTAGTGACGCTCCCGCGCAGGGTGGTGTGGCTGGGGCGACGGTGTTCTTCGGGATCGCCGTGTACGGCCCGTGGCCCACACCCCTCGACGTCTCGGCGCGGATCACCGTCGATACCGGAGCCGACGGCAGCATCGACGCCCACGTCGTCACCATGGACTACGGCTCACTCGTCTCCACCGGCAAGGAGCCGGCGTGGACCTCGGACGTCTACGGCGCGGCGGTCTGCTCGGCTTTCGACAACCAGTGCGGATCGTTCACCCTGCTCGACCGAGTGGCGCCGGGGAGCGGCGGGCTCACGCCGTTCGGCACCGACGTCGTGCTGTTGGCGGTACCGGCTGCTGCGCTGGGGTTGTCCGACGCCAAGAGCACGCTGCGAGTGCAGGTGCACGTCGAGGCGAAGGGCACGAGCCGCTCGTCGGACAGCTCGGAGGTGATGTTCGACGTCGCCCGACCAGGGTTTTCGCCGCTGGCGGGGCTGCCGCCGTTTGCCCTCGGGACCGGGCAAACGCTGCCGCTGCGGGTGGATCGCCAGGCGTTTGTGGAACGCGGCTTGCAGGGACTGCTGCTGCTCCACCACAACAACGTAGCCGGCAGGCGCGCCGAGGTGGTGCCCGTGACCTTTGCCGATTGCTCGCTCGTGTCCTGCCCAGAGGTCGCGGCGAGCGTCAACGCGGCAACCCGTACGGTCACGCTGACGGCGACACCGCTGACGGCGTGTCCGGGCGCACAGTACGTGTGGAGCTTCGGTGACGGCGAGACCTCGGCGGGCGGGCCGAGCGCCACCCACCGGTACGAGCGGGCGGGCACCTACGCTTGGACGCTCATGATCACCGCGGAGAGCCAGAGCTGTACCCGCAGCGGAACGGTCACTATTCCCGTGATCGCCCGCCGCCGTCTGGGTCGCTCGTAGGCGACGCCGAACAGGCGCTGGCGGTCGAACGGCCGTCGACTGTCACCGACCGTGAGGCCGACACCCCGACCCTACTCGTACCTCAGCGCCTCGATCGGATCGAGCCGTGCGGCTCTCGCGGCCGGATAGAAGCCGAAGAAGATCCCGACCAGGCCGGCGAACACGAACGCCGTGAAGACAATCTCGGGCGCCACGAGCGTGGGCCAGCCAGCGAAGCGGGCGATGGCGCGGGCGGCGAAGACGCCGAGGCTGATCCCGACGACGCCGCCGAGCCCCGAGATCATCGAGGCCTCGATCAAGAACTGGTTGCGGATATCGGAGCGGCGGGCGCCGAGGGCGCGTCGCACACCGATCTCACGGGTACGCTCGGTGACCGACACCAGCATGATGTTCATGATGCCGATCCCGCCAACGAGCAGCGACACCGAGGCGATCGCCCCCAACAGCAGCGTCAGGACGCCGCTCATCTGCATCGCAGCGGCAGCGATCTCCTGCTGTGAACGGATGATGAAATCGTCGTCCTGGCGCGGGCCGATGCGGTGACGCTGCCGGAGCAGCTCGGTGATCTCGTCGGTGGCCTGCTGGATCCGGGCCGGGGAGATGGCCGAGACCATGATCGTCTGGATGTGGGTGATCCCCATGAGCCGGCGCTGTGCCGTCGTGTACGGGATCGAGATGATGTCGTCCTGGTCCTGCCCCATCATGTTGCCGCCCTTGCGGTCGAACACGCCGATGACGCGGAACGGGACGTCCTTGATGCGGATGATCTGGCCGATAGGGTTGGCCTCGCCGAACAGGTTTTCGACCACGGTGGCGCCGAGCACGGCGACCTTGCTGCCCGCTTTGACATCCTCCTCGGTGAGGTAGGTACCCTTCGCCACCGCCCAGGCACGGATCGTCGGGTAGTCGGGACCAGTACCTTGGATTGAGGTGAACCAGTTCTGGTTGCCGAACACGACCTGGCCGCCGGTGCGCACGCCGGGCTCCGCCACCGGGGCCGAAGGGCACTCGCGCGCGATCGCCTGGGCATCTTCGACGGTCAGGGTCTGTACCGAGCCGGCGCCGTGGCGCACGCCAGCAGCCTGGCGAGAACCCGAGAAGATGACCAGGAAGTTGGTACCCAGCGAGCCGATCTGACTTTGGATCGCCGACGACGCGCCTTGGCCGATCGCCACCATCGCCACTACGCAGCCGACGCCGATGATGACGCCCAGCATCGTGAGCGCCGAGCGCATCGGGTTGCGGCGCAGGGCGTTGATCGCGATCTTGTAGATCTGGATGAGGCCTCCCATCGCCTACCTCCGCCGTGGGCCCATCATGTTGAGGAGGCCACCGGCGTCCTGCGCCTGTGCGGTGGCGAGGCCAATGACGACCTTTGCGCCCTCAGCGAGCTCGCCTCCCTTGACCTCCACGAACTGGCCGTCGGTGAGGCCGGGGGTGAAGGTGACGGGCTCGAGCTGGCCGGCTGGCGTCTCGGGTGCGAGGAAAACGCGGGTGTTGCGCCGGGGATCGTAGCTTTCACGGCTCGCAACGCCTCCACCCGGGTGCCCCCCGAGCCCGCCGACCGGACCGCGGGGCTGGCCGCTCAATCCCAGCAGCTCGGGTCGGAAACGCAGCGCCGATGCGGGCACGCGTAGCGCGTGCTCAGCCCGCGCGACCTGCACCCGGACCTCGGCCGTCATCCCAGGCAGCAGTGCCAGATCGCCGTTGTCGACCTCGACGATGACGGGATAGGTGACGACATTGTTGGCGGTTTTGGGGGAGAGCCGGATCTGCGCAACGGTGCCGGCAAACTCGCGCTCGGGAAAGGTGTCGACCGAGAACCGCACCGGCTGGTCAACCTTGACCTGGCCGATGTCGGCTTCGTCCACATCGCACGTGAGCTGCATCCGAGTGAGGTCCTCGGCGATGGTGAACAACGTTGGCGCCTGGAACGAGGCGGCCACGGTTTGCCCCACATCGTAGTCGCGCGAGACCACGACGCCGTCGATGGGGGAGCGGATGATCGAGTAGGTGAGGTTGGCCTGGTTGCGCTCGAGCGCTGCCTCCAACTCGGCCACCTGGGCGAGCGCTTGGTTCTGCATGGCCAGCGCCGAGTCGAGCTGGTCCTCGGACACCAGCTTTGCCTCGTACAACGCCTGCTGGCGGCGCAGCTTGGCCTTGGCATCCTGGGCGGCGACGCGAGCCCGCTCAAGCTGGGCTTTCGTCTGGTTGACGGCGGCTTCGAACGGCGTCGGGTCGAGTGTCGCAAGTACCTGACCTCGGTGCACGCGGTCGTTGAAGTCGGCGTGCAGTGTGGCGATGATCCCGGAAACCTGCGAGCCGACCTTGACTGTCGTCACCGCGGTGAGCGTGCCGGTGGTGGTGACGTTCTGAATGACCGCGCCACGATCCACGGTCGCCGTGAGAAACCCCGGGCCGGCCTTCTCCCGTTTGCCCAGCAGCGCCCAGGCGACCGCCGTCGTGGCCACTACGACGATCACCCCCACCACGATTCGCGTCTTGACCTTCACGTTCGTCCTCCAACAACCCCGCCCGCCAAGGTTGTCGGCTCGCGGCGGGTGGTCGTATGCTCGCACATCCACGCCCGACGGCGGCGCCACTACCTGCTCGACTGGGCAACGGCCGACTGCGGCGCAATCTTCCGTACCGTCCAGGACGCTCGCGGCGTCCGGGAGGCCAGCCACTGGGTGGGGGGACGGCTCATGCCCGGTCGGTTAGGTCGCAGGCCTGCGCGCTGCCTTGTCCGCGTACATTCGGGCATCGGCGAGGCGAACGGCTTCCGGGAGCGTGAGGTTGGCGGACGCGGTAGCGAGCCCGAGCGAGAAGCTGAGGTTGCAGGTACAGCCGGATGCATGGTGGGCGGCCAGGTTCTCGCGCAGCCGTGCGATGACTGCCTGGCCGGCCTCCTCGCTGGCGTCCGGGAGCAACACGGAGAACTCGTCGCCGCCGATCCGCGCCACGACATCCCCGGGCCGGAAGGAGGCCCGCAGGATCTCGGCAGCGTGCCGCAGCAGCTCATCGCCGGCGGCGTGGCCGAGCCGGTCGTTGACGTCCTTGAGGCCGTCAACGTCGGCCATGATCACCGAAACGGGCAAGCGCCCGCCGCGGCTGAGTGCCGCCAGGTGCTCCTCGAAGAAGGTGCGGTTGAACAGGTTCGTCAGCCCGTCGTGGAGGCTCTGAAAACGCAGATGCTCCTCGGTCTGCTTCTGGACGGTGATGTCCTGCACCACCGCCATCCCGGCCCAGACGCAGCCGTCCTGGTCCCGCAAGGGCAGGGCGCGCAGGCTGTAGGTGTGGTCACCGGCTGGTATCTCGATCCGCCGCAGCTCACCGGAGAGCGCTGCCTTGAGCACCGGCTCGATCTGTGCCGCTCGCTCAGGGGGAAGCGCTTCCCGGAGCGTCCGCCCTTCGAGTGCTTGCTTGCCGAGCCCGCTGCTCTCGAACCCGGTACCCTCGACGAGCGAGAACCGCAGCTCGTGATCGAACAGGCACACGGCGCCGTCCGGAAAGTTGCGGGCGAGCGTTCGGTACAGCTCCTCGCTCTTCCTCACCGCCTCCTGCGCCTGCTTCTGCTCGGTGATGTCCACCAGCACCCCGGCGAAGCACGACAGCTTTCCGGTTTCGTCTCGGATGGCGCGCGGGAAGTCGCGGACCCAGATGACCCGTCCGTCACGGCGGCGGAGCTGGAACTCCCCCGGCGCGATCCCGACCGAGCGAAGCCGGTCGATGTGGTCATCGCGGTCGCGCCTCGCAACGTACAGCTTCGAGATGTTGAGGCGGTGCAACGACTCGGCGGAAGGGAAGCCGAGAATCTCGGCCAGCCCCTGGTTCGCCTCCAAGATCTGGCCCTCGGGTGTCGAGCGGTACACGCCTACCGGCAAGTGCTCGAGAAGCTGGCGGAGCCGCTCTTCGGCCTGGCGCCGCTCCGCCTTCTCGGAGTGGAGGCCCAGAGTCGCCTCCTCGAGCGCCGCTGTGCTTTCGGCGACTTGGGCGGCAAGTGCTTGGCGGTGCGACGTCTCGGCCGCCTCGGCCTGCTTGTGAGCGGTGATGTCGCGGCCGCAGGTCATCACGTAGGCGACGCGCCCATCGCTGTCGAGCTCGGGGACGAGCTGCCAATCGATCCACACGCCGGTGGGCAGCTCGAACTCGATACGGTGTGGCTGGGCCGAGACGAAAACCCGCTCGATCGCCGCCTCCGAGAGCGCCACCAGGGGTTCGGGGAAACCCAGTTCACGATGGGTCCGTCCCAAGAAATGCGCGGCTGGGATGCCGGTCTGGACCTCGACGACGGCGTTCACATACAGGTGCCGGTACTGTCGGTCGAAGCGCATGAGGGTGTCGCGTGAAAGCTCGGCGAGCGCACGGAACCTCTCTTCGGACTCACGCAGCGCCCGCACGACACTCGCGGTCGCCGTTGCGCGGGTAGGCGCACCCGACCGCTTGCTCATGAAACGAGTATATCTGGAAAGGCCGCACCCGACATCGCGGCGACGAGCTCGCCCGATGAGCGTAACGGCGGGCGACAGACACCTCCCTCGCACAACCAGGCGAGCGGAGCACCGTCAGGAGCTGCCCGCCGCCCGCCCAACACAGGAAATCGACAGGCCATTTCCGCGGGCAGCGGTGTGGCTGGTCCCAACAGCACCGTGGTCTCGGAGCCGCCCTGACGCAAAGCGGTGGCGAGCAGCGCGCTGGTGGAACCTCTCGCCGGGTCGCCGGAGACGACGACGGTGCGGAGCGGCCCTTCCACGGCCGCAGCGGCTTGCAGCAGGGTGGTGAACGCCTCGGGCACTTGCTGGGCGAGGGCAGCATCTCCCGTCACGATCCTGTGGGCGCTCTGGGCAAACTCGTCGTTGCCGGTGATCGCCGCCAGTCGGGCGAGTACCAGGGCAAGCACGGCGCCTGCCGAGGGGATGGCGTTGTCGAGCGGGTTGTGCGGGCGCATGATGAGCGCTGGGCCATCGTCGGGGGTGTCGAAGGTATGCTCGGCGAGGTAGTGCGGAAGTCGACGGCGCACCAGGGCGTCCGCCGCTTCGATCCAAGCCAGGTGGCCCGTCACCTCACCGAACTGTAGCCAACCGGCGGCAACCCAGGCCACGTCCTCGAGCGTCTCTGTTCCGCTGGCAACCCCGTCTCGCCAGGCGCGCTCGAGGCGGCCACACGCATCCGTGCGATCGCGCAGAAACCGGGCCGCCCGTTGGGCAGCGGCGAGAAAGCGCGCTTCGGGCAGCGCCGCTCCGAGCCAGGCGAGAGCCCACACCGCCATGCCGTTCCACCCAGCGAGCCGTTTGTCGTCGGTCGCCGGTGCAAGCCGCTGGCGCCGAACTGCGAGCAGCGTCCGTCGGGCTGCGGCGAGCTCCGAGTCGACGACCTCCGGGGCGAGGCCGGCAGCCGCGCCGGCGTCGGCCACGGGGCGTGACGGCCGGAGCAGGCTCCGTCCGTGCTCGAACGAGGGCTGGCCGTCGAGGTCGCAAAGGGCGATGACGAGGTCGGCCTGGGTTCGGGATAAGGCGGAGCGCACCTCCTCGACCGTCCAGGTGAAGTAGAACCCCTCGCCATCCGGCGTGTCCGCGTCGGTAGAGGAGAAGAACCCACCCTCCGGTCCCTGCATGACGGCGAGCATCCACTCGGCAGTTGCCCGAGCGACCTCGACCCAGCGGGGGTTGCCGAGGCGCAATCCGGCCTGGCCGTAGAGCCTGGCGAGCAGGGCGTTGTCGTAGAGCATCTTCTCGAAGTGGGGGACGAGCCAGTGGCGGTCCACCGAGTAGCGGTGGAAGCCGCCGCCGAGCCAGTCGTACATACCGCCGGCGGCCATGCCGTCGAGCGTCACCGAGAGCAGACGCCGGGCGGCCTGGTCGCGATCCGCGAGATCGAGCAACAGGAAAAGCCGAGACGGTGTGGGGAACTTGGGCGCCGAATCGAACCCACCCCAGACCGGGTCGAAGGTAGCGTCCAAACGTCGGATGAACGCCACGCGGGCGCCGCTGAGGTCGAGAGCCTCCCGTACCCGCCCTGCCTCCCTCTGGCGTAGGGCCGCAAGCAGCGTAGCCGCGCCGTCTACCACCTCGGCTCGCCGTTCGCGCCAGGCGCGGGCGATGGCGGTGAGGACCTCCTTGAACGATGGGCGTCCCCATCGGGGCTCGGGTGGGAAGTAGGTACCGCCGAAGAACGGCTCGCCGGCCGGGGTCAGGAACACCGATAGCGGCCACCCCCCAACGCCGGTCATGGCCTGTACAGCCGCCATGTACACGGCGTCGATGTCGGGGCGTTCCTCGCGGTCGACCTTCACCGGTACGAAGTCGCGGTTGAGAATCGACGCGGCCTCGGTATCCTCGAACGACTCGCGCTCCATGACGTGGCACCAGTGGCACGCGGCATAGCCGATCGAAAGAAAGATCGGCTTGTCCTCCGCGCGGGCCAGCGCCAGCGCCTCCTCGCCCCACGGGAACCAAGCCACCGGGTTGTTGGCGTGCTGCCGCAGGTAGGGGCTGGACTCGTCGACGAGACGGTTGGGCATGCGCACCTTTCTGCCGGCACACCGGCAGGTGCAGCAACCCCGAGGCTCACCTCGAGCTTCCCGGTTGAAGTCGGTGGTCGACGGCTCGTGGTGGCTGCCTGCACGATGCGCCCTCATGGGCGCCGTCACCGAGATGGCGGGCGCAACCTCTTGGCCGCGCCCGGTGGGCGGGAGGACGGGCTAGACGCGGGATCGATCGATCGGGATGAAGCGCACCGAGCAGCGTTGGAGCTGCTCGCCGCAGAGCGAGAGAATCGCGGTCCCGAGGGCTGGCGGAGGTGGAACCACGTCGAGCGCGCGCCGGGTGCGAAGTCGTGGGTCCACCGGCATCCACCGCATGTCCGCCACGAGCGCCGAAAGACGGACCTCGTGCGCTTCACCGTGGAGCTCCCAGAACCCCGCTGCTTGACCGCAACGCTGGGCCTGAGCCGCGAGCTGCCAGCTCAAGCTGTACCCCTCCAAAGCGGACGGGGGCAGGCGAGGGCCACCCCGCCACCCTGGGTTCAAGAAGAGCTCGACCCGGGGCTCACCCGTGGCCTCGGCCCGCACTTTCGCCGCGAGCTCCGCGAGCGTCGTGAGCTTTCGGTCGACGCGGATCGGCTCAGCGAGCAGGGCGTCCACCGGGCGACCGCGGAGGGCGGGTGCGCTGCCCAGGGCATGTGCCCAGGCCATGTGGGCATTGAGGTAGTAGGCGATGACATGCGCCTGGTCAGAGAAGAGCTCGGGGGTGCTCTCGGGGCCGCCGTCGGCGAGTACCGCCAGGTACGCCCTGAGATAGCCGAGACGGCGCACGTCCAGGTCCTCTCCGGGCAGCGGAAAGCCGCCGGCCAACACGGCCGAAAACGCGGAGTGCACGAGCGGCACAGCCGGCTGCCACCACGGCGGATTGAGCGGCATGCGCACGGTACGGGTCGGTTCACGGCGACAGGCCGAGGCTGCGAGAACGAGCACGGCGGTGACCACCATGACCGTATATCGCTTCGCCGACAGATGCGGGACAGCGGCGCTCATGCCGCCGCCATTGTAGCGGTCACCGGTGCCGGGAGTTGCTACCGCCACCGCGCCCGGAGCCAGAGCTCCCGGACGAACTGCGGGAGCTGGATGACGAGCTGCTTCCGGCCGATCGTGACGACGAGCTTCCGGCCGAGGAGCCTGACGACGGGCTCCCGGCGGGTGAGCGCGAGGACGACGACCCCGCGAACGAGCGTGAGCTGGAGCTACCCGAGGTGGAGTAGGAACGTCCAGCGCTGCTCGAGCCACCCGAGGAGCCGCTCGAAAGGCGGGACGACGTGGTTGCCCGTGAACTGGATGCCGGCGAGGTGGATCGGCCGGTGCTGGAGGCTTGACTCCGGCTCGATAACCGCGAGGCCTCGGGCCAACTCTGCAGCCAGGATGAGCCGACTGACCCCGACCCCGCTGGCGACGAGCTGGCTCGGCGGGACGAGTGGTCGAGGCGCGATCCGCCTGCGTTGGGCGAGACCGCATTCGGGCGCCCAGACGAGCGGGAGCTTTCGGGGCCAGGCTGGGTTCGGACCGTGAGGGTGGTTTGGTTGCGACCTTGGCGAGTGGACCGCAAAGCATCCTGGATCCGGTAGGCGCTGCGATCCGGCAGCTCGAAGGCTCGGTGGCTCGCCGTGTTCCGCTGCTGGCTCGGCGGATCCGGGCGGCTCGGTTGGTCCGACCTGGTCGGTGGCTCGGACCGGCTCGGGGCATCGGAGCGGGCCGGAGGTTGCGGGGGGGCGGGTGGAACCGAGCGCGTCGGTGGATCCGGTCTCGTCGTGCCCGAGCCGGGCCGGTTCACGGGCTCGGAACGGCTCGACCCGGGGCTCGGGGGAGATGTGCTCCTTCCCGCATCGGTACGAGGGCTGGGACGCTGCGATGGACCTGTCCGGCCAGTCTCACCTTCAGGGCGCTGCAGGGAGCGTTCAGTCGTCGAGCGGTCAGTCGGCGCCTGTCCGGGCGTACCAGGGCTGACTCGGGTCAAGTTGCGGCCGGGACCGGTCTGGTCCGTTAGGTCGCGCCTGGTGGTCGGCTGGGTGGACGAGTCGCGGTCGACTCGCAGCCGCCCGCTGCCGTCGGGCCTTTCCCGTGTGGCGTCGCGGCTGTCGGTACTTCGGGTTTCCACCGTGCGGCTGGGTAGGGTCCGCGACACCAAGTCGACGGTCCGGCTGGGAGCGAGGATCTCGCGCTCACCAGGGATTCTCGTCAGGCCCTCGGCATCACGCCGCAGGACCGCGCCGAGGTCCGGCGGCTGGCGGTCGCCGACCTCGCGCCGGATGACGTCACCGACGCCGCGATCAGCAAGCTCACGGCCGGGCGTGCGCGTGACCAGCGGTCCGGAGCGCACGATGCCGTCGCTGCGGTTGCCGATCTCACGCAGCACCCGCTCGGTGTCTACCCGCACGCGATCGATGTGGGGGCTGCCGAAACGGTCGCCCGGTACGAACGTCCAAGGACGGGGGTCCACGTCTCGCATCCGCACGCGACCCGAGAAGTCGAACGCCGCGTGTGACCAACGATCGGGCCAGCGGCCCCGGTACTGCTGATGGCGGTGGCCCCAGTACCACCAGTCGTAGTACCCTCGTGGGCACCAGCCCAGGTAGCCATCCGCCCACATCCAGTGCACCCATGCCGGCCCCCACACCCAGTCCCAGCTCCACAACCAGCCGTAGCCTGCGTCCCAGTACCACGAGCCGTAATGGTAGGGGTACCAACCCCAAGGCTCGTACGAGACCCAGCTCCAGCCGACCGGCGTCCAGTACCACCTGCCAAGCGAGTACGGGCGCCAGGTGACGCTTACTCGCGGGCGCCAGGCCCAGCTCGAGTAGGTCGACACGTAGACCCACTCGCCGTAGGTGTCGAGCACCGCAGCACGGCTGCCATGGCGTCCCTCGACGTACTGACCGGTTCGGCCGCCGGAGCGGGGGGTGCGCCGCTCCTCGACCCAGGCCCAGAAGTCGTCGTAATCCTCATCCAGGCTAGCACGCGTGAAGTCGTTGTTGTCGTCGTCTTCGAGCCACGCCTGCTGGCCGCCGCGCAGGAGCGAAGACCCCAGGCCGACAGGAAGCTCCGCGAGGCCGGCGTGCACCTCGACGTGCAGCTCATCTCGTTCAACGTCCAGACGGTAGAGCCCGGGTCGCGAGAGAAACACGCTCCCGCGCCGCGAGTCGACCCGGACGTTGTCCCCGAGGCTGGCCGTGGAGGGGATCTCGATGGCAACACCTCCGGCCACGATGTTGAGCACTGTCCGCCGGCTGTCGGCATCGCGCGACAGGACGATGGCATCGAAGTCCACCGTCGTGAACTCGTTGACCCAGAGAATGCAGCCATCGGCGAGCGGTACTTCGACCCGCGCTCCGCGGGCCGTATCGAGTCGGTCGCCCACCAGGATCGGCATGTTCACTTGTGCATCGAGGGCCTCGTCGCCGCTCGCCGGATGCACCGTGGCGTATCTCTCCAGGTACGAGATGTAGCTCAGGGAGGTCAGGTCGTCACCGCCATAGGCCAGCGTGCTCGCGCCCAACAGGGCAGTGATCAGCATCCAGGTTGAAAGTCGGCTCTTCATCGTGGGCCTCCCTTCACTCTCCGCCCGTGTTCCGAGCAATCTCCGTGCCACACGTACGCTGAACCTGCGGTAACGGGCGGCCTCGCACGGGTTTCAACCCCGAACCCTTGGTTTTTCGGTAATCGGCCATCGAGCACCGGGTTGGCGGCGGTCACTCGAGCTCGAGTCGATCCAGCACGACCTGCTGCTGGGTCTGACGCAGCTTCACGAGCGTGCGGGGCGGGTAGAAGCCGGAGCGAAGACAGATATTGGGGTAGGTGATGCAACCAGGGCCCATCAGCACCCCCGGGTTGAGCACCGAGTTGCAACCGGTGCGGCACCCGTCGCCGAGGATCGCTCCCAGCTTCTTGAGGCCAGTGCGCACGAGCTCGCCACCGGCCCGGAACGACACCTCCTTGCCGACGTTCTTGACGTTCGACAGGATGGTGCCGGCGCCGAGGTTCACGTTGCGACCCAGGATCGAATCGCCGACGTAGTTCTGGTGCGGGGCCCGGGCGCCGTCGAGCAGGATCGCGGTCTTGAGCTCGCTGTGAGCGCCGACAATGCAGTTGCGGCCGATGACCACCCGCCCCCGCAGGTAAGCTCCGGTGCGGATCTCGCTACCTGCCCCGATGATCAACGGGCCGCGGAGCAGGGCGCCGGGCTCGATGACGCAGTCATGGCCGATGAAGATCGAGCCCCCCAACCAGTGGACCCCGGGCGGAACGGGTGAAAGAACCTCCCATCGGTGCCACCCGGCGAGGTAGGTGTCCATGGCTCGGCCCAACGCTTCCCATACCTGGGCGCCCTCTCCAAACAGCGCTGCGTGCTCGTACTCGTCGAGGGTGAAGAAATCGCGCGCAAGGAAAGTTGCCATTCGACAAGTATAGGACAGCCCATCCGCCAGCCCCAACCCGGATGTGGAGGAGGTCTTTGCGTTGTAGGGGTCGGGCGGGGTGACGGACCCGGGCAGGGCGGGTGGTTGGCGGGCTGG